>DASWYH010001113.1:0-4197 GCA_036405095.1 Gemmata sp.
GCTCGTCGGGGTGTTGTGGAAGCACAGCCACGCCTTGAGCCGCTCCCAGTTGAACCCGCCGCGCCCGCAGCTCGCGGCGCCGCACCCGGCCGGACCGCACGGGGCCGTGCCGATGCTGCTCGGGAGCGGCGGGTAGGCCACGGAGTTCAGTTCGCCGGGCACGACCGGGTTGCGAACCGGGGACCAGGTGCTCTTGGAGAACAGGCGCGGGGTGCTCGGCCCCCAGGTCGCGCCGTCCGGTGCGACCACGCTCCCGTTCTGGAGCACGGGGGGCGGAACCACCGGCGCCGTCGGCGCCAGCGTCCCGTCCTGCGCGCGCCCCGGTGCGACCGCGCACAGCCCCGCGATCGCCGCGATGTAAAAGCGCTTCATGTTTTCCGCCTCCGTGCGGATTGAGGTGTCCTGACGCCTCATTTTCGGTCCGGGACGCGCGCGAAGTGGAGCGGTTGGAATGAGCGGGACGTGCGGGTTCGGCACGCGGGCGGCGCAACCCGAACAGTTTACCAGTCGCCGTCGAAACCCGGGAGCGACGGCTGCACGGGCCGCCGCTTCGGGGCCGGCCGGTTCACGCGGGCCGCGCCCCGGTTCTCGGAGTTCGGGCGCCGCGCGAGCGTGATCGTCTTCGCGGCCACGTCCTGGCGCGCGGTGATGACCTCGGTCGCCGGGTTGAGTGCGACGAGGGCCTCGCGCCCGGCCACGGCCGCGAGTTCCGGCTTGTTGCAGTCTTTGCTCAGGTGCAGTTGGACGAGGTGCCCCGGGAACCCTTCCCCGGACCGCCCGGCGATGGTCGCGGTGAGTTCCGCCGCCTGCTTGTTCGAGAGGTGCCCGAGGTCGCCGAGCACGCGATCGACCAGGAACTTCGGGCGCGGGCTGGCGCGCTCCATCAGCTCGTCGTGGTTGTACTCCAGGGCCAGCACATCGACGCCCGCGAACGCGGACACCAGTTCCGGCGAGCCGCACCCCAGATCGGATGCGTACCCGATGGCCCACGCGGGCGCGGGATGGAGGTCGTCGTACCCGTCGATGCGGAACGCGAACGTGGGGACCGAGTCGTGCGACACGCGGACCGGCAGGCAGGTGAGTTGCTTGGTGAGCTGGATCGCGCGCCCCTCGGCGTACTCGCGCGCGAGGCCCGCATCGCGGAAGGTGGCGAACGAGTTGGCCCGCTCCATGTACGCATAGTGCTGCGGGTGCGCGTACATCGGGATGCGGCGGGCGCGGAGCTCGGCGAGGGTCGCGTCCTTCCAGTGGTCCGTGTGCGTGTGCGTGAGGACGACGGCCGACACCCGCTCCCACGACGACCCGATGGACTGGAGCCGCGCAGTGAGGTAGCGGGGTTGCAGCCCGCAATCGATGAGCAGGCCGAACCCGTCGAGTGCGAGCAGGCTGGTGTTCCCGCCGCTGCCGCTGGCGAGCACTGTGAACCGCGCCGTCATCGGATCGTTTCCCCTGTCGATAGCTTTCGACCGCCGCGCGCGTGAGAACGCAAGCCGAAAAGGATGTGAAGGTAATATGTACCCGCACGAGAACCCGTTTGAAAGGGCGGTAGCGGTTGTGCGTCACACGCGGGCACACGGTTTCAGGCCCGCGAGAGGGGCCGCGGGCGGTCCGTTCCTCTCGACCACAGAGGGGCGCCCAGCGGCGTTCTCCAATCCAACAGGCACGTTTGCGAGTAATTCTAGACGCATAGGCAGCCGAAACACGGAGGCGGAAAGTGTCACAAGTTCAGCCACGGAAGCGGGGGCGGCGCGGGTGGTGGGTTCTCGTTGCGGTCGGGGCGCTGGCGCTGCTGGTGGTCGGGCTGTTCGTGTTGAACGGGCTGGTACTCGCGGACCGGCACGCCCCGCGAATGCGCCACTTCGCGGACGTGACCGCCGCGCCGACGCGGTCGCAGCCGGGCGAGGTCACGTTCGTCAGTTACAACATCGCGAAAGGGTTCGCGCACAAAGGCGGCCTCAAATTCGAGTCCCGTGAGTTCGTCCTGGCGAAGCTCCGCCGCATGGCGGCGGTCATTCGCGCCGAGCAGCCCGACGTGGTGTTCCTTTCGGAAGCGCTGACCGAACTGGCGCCCTGCAACATCGACCAGGTCGCGTTCCTCGCGCGCGAGTGCGGGCTACCGCACACCGCCACCGGCGAGAACTACAACGTCGGGCTGCCCTTCGCGCGGGTCGTCGGCGGGAACGCGATCCTCTCGCGCGCCCCCCTGACGCCGGTCGCGAACATCGACCTGGCGGGCCGGAAGCCGCTCTGGGTGACGCAGAACAACAGGCGGGCGCTGTTCGCGTCGGCGGAGTTCGGCGGGCAAACGGTTCTGCTGACGGCGCTCCACAACGACTCGTTCGATATGCGGAACAACGCGGCGCAGACCCAACAACTTCTGGATTATGTCGGCGACAGGCCGGCGGTTCTGGCGGGCGACTTCAACAACCGGCCCGAGAACCGGTCGATCCAGTTGATCCGCGCTACCGGCAAGTTCGCGGGCGAGTTCGAGGGCGCGCCGACGTTCTTCGAGGGCACCCGCGCCGAGCGCATCGACTACATTTTCGCGCCGGGTGCGTGGGTGCTGATCGAATCGCGCGTGGTGGCCGATGACACTTCCGACCACCGGCCGCTCGTGTGCCGGTTCAAGGTCCGGGGTTGATACCCGGGGGCGGATCGGCCCCCGGCCGCGTTTGACTTCCCGCGGGTTCGCAGCTAACCTGGCCAATACCTGCCTGCCGCACTCCTCACCCACTGCGGAGCCCGTCCCGTGCTGAACGCTTCTCGTGCGTGCCCCGGACCGAACCGGCGCGATGTCATGCGCTTCGGCTCCGTCGGGCTGGCGTCCGCGGCCCTCGGCACGCTCAGCGCGCACAAGGCCCGCGGCGCGGACCACACTACCAATGACCCGGCCGTCATTTTTGTGTGGCTCCCGGGCGGCCCGCCGCACCAGGACACCTTCGACATGAAGCCGGACGCGCCCGCGGAGTACCGCGGCGCGTACAGCCCGATCAAAACGAACGTCACCGGCGTCCAGATCTGCGAGCACCTGCCGCAACTCGCTGCCGTGGCCGACAAGTTCGCGCTCGTCCGCTCGGTGGCGCACAAGTTCGCGGACCACGGCGGCGGGCACAAGCGGTTCCTCACCGGCCGCGACCCGCTCCAGCCCACCGGGTTCGTGACCGACACCCCGATGGTCGGGTCGATGGCGGCCGAGGTGCTCAAGAACAAGAAGGCGCCCGTTCCCAACTACATCGCGGGCGTTGATGGGGGCCGCCAGAACATCGACGTGTTCAGCTTCGGGTCCGCGTACCTGAGCCCCGCGACGCACCCGCTGTTCATCGTCGGCGACCCTGCGGACAAGAAGTTCGAGGTGAAGAACCTGTCCGTACTGCCCGGCACCGAAAATAAGCTCGCGGACCGACTGAACCTGCTCAACACGTTCGACGCGCCCCTGCGCGGCCCGGACCTCGCCGGGCGCGCAGAGGGCATGACCGCGACGCGCAACCGGGCGCTCGACCTCATCACCACCGACACCGCCAAGAAGGCGTTCGACCTCACGAAGGAATCGGAGAAGACCCGCGCCCGCTACGGGATGCACCGCTACGGCCAGCGCGCGCTGCTCGCCCGCCGGTTGGTAGAAGCGGGCGCGAGCTGGGTCACGATGGTGATGGAGAACGCGACCCCGCCCGGCGCGCAGATGAAGAAGAACCACACGTACAACTGGGACTCGCACGCGGTCAACTGCCACATCTTCGAGGACACGCAGTTCAAGCTCGGGTTCCTCGACCAGGCGATTTCGGCGCTGATCGAAGACCTGTACGCGCGCGGGTTGAACAAGCGGGTGCTGCTCGTGGTGACCGGCGAGTTCGGCCGCACGCCGAAGGTAGAGTACTCTGTTGGCTCTCAGACCGGCGTGAAGCAACCGGGGCGCGACCACTGGCCGCAAGCGCAGAGCATCCTCGTGAGCGGCGCGTGCAAAACCGGTATCACCGTCGGCAGCACCACCGCCAAGGCCGAGGTGCCGAAGGACCGCCCGCTCACGCCCAACGACCTGTGGGCGACCGTGTTCAGCCACCTCAACATCGACTACAACGCGACCAGCTTCCTCGACGGGAGCGGGCGCCCGATGCCGATGCTCCCTTACGGCGACGTGATCAGCGAGCTGGTGTGATTGCGCTCGCGTGGCCGAGAACCCACTCACGGGCACGCGGCCAA
>DASWYH010001114.1:0-8516 GCA_036405095.1 Gemmata sp.
CACCGAGTTCGGGGTCGAGGGCGCCCCCTCGTAGCTTCAGCCGGCCTCGGGCCGGAAGTCTTCAGCCGACCTCCGGTCGGAACAGGACTTTCAGTCCGTTACTCGAAGCCACCGCCTTTCAGGCGGTGGTATGTTCACTTCTTCGGGTTGTACTCACCGCCGAAACCGTCCTGAACGCGGTACGAACCGGCCCCGCGGTCGTACACGATCGTCTTACCGACCTGCTCGGTGCCCTGGCCGAACCGGCTCATGATCCGGGCCGGGATCGCGTCGGAACCGGTGAGCGTCACCTCTTTGCCGCGGTTGGTAATGGTCTCGGCGGACCCGTCGTAGTCGTCCGATCGCACGTAGGCGTTACCGACGGCCTGCATCTCCTGTTGCGGCGGCGCGTTCGCCTTCTTGTGGCTCCACACCACCAGTTCCTTCGCACAGGTGATGAGCACCGCGCGGGGCGGGAGGTTGTTCCGGTCCACCTGCAGGGTCGGCGAGTCCGACGGGACGCTGATCGCCTTCACGTTGTCGCCGAACGTGGCCTTCTGGAACAGCTTGTTCTTATCCACCCCCACCATCCGACCGCTGAAGTCGACGAGCGTGAGCTTCATCTCCGGCTCGTCCTTCGCGCCCGGTTTCGCGCCCGGTTTCGCGCCGGGCGGCACCGGCTGCTGGGGCTTGGGCGCGGCGCCACCGGGCGGCCCGGCCGGGTTCGCTTCGCCCTGTTGCCAGATGCGGAGGGTCCCCGGGCCTTCCGCGACGACCCGCTGGTACTTCTCGCCGCCGGCCGTGTCCCGGGCCTGGGCTTCCATCCGGACCTCGACCGCGCGGAGCTGCTGGACCTTGATCAACTTGCCTTCCTTGTCGTAGTCCACTTGGTTGTAGACCACGTCGAGTTCGTGCCGGTCGTCGGCCGCGTCGGCCGGGGCCGGGTAGCAGAACACCTTGTCGATTTTGGCCTTCTCGGTGGTGCCCTTTTCGGCCGCGGCACGCTTCTGCGCCTGGTTGAAGTACACCGGGCGGTCGAACACCACGTTCATGGTGTGGCACAGCACCCACGACTCGGCCTGCTTGGCCGTCACCTTGCCGACGAACTCGGCGGACCGCTTGGCCCCGTCGAAGTCCATCTTGTCGCGCCAGTGGATCACCACCACCTCGGGCCGCGCCAGCGCGCTCCCGGCCAGGTCGCTGCTGGTCGGCATGGTGAGCGCGCCGCGGCCCTCGACCGATGCCGAGTTGAGGACCTGGTTGAGGACCACCTTCGGCCCGAGGAGCGACATCTCTTCCTGGTGCACCTCGCCGGGCTTGTCGGTCCACCCGAAGACGGTCATCACGCTGCCGTCGGCCGAACCGTCGATCAGGAGCAGCCGGCCGATGATGTCCACGCCGCGCGGTTTGGCCGGTTCGAGCGGGTCCTGGTGGACGAGCACGCGGTCCTCGCACCGCGCGTGGTCGAGCTGGTACTTCGCACGGGGCGGGGCCACCGGGCCGCCCGGCTGCGCCGGCCCCGCGGAGGGAACGGACGAGCGCGTCAGGAACGTTTCGATGGTCTTCGCGCGGATCTTGTACGGCGGCTTCTTCGCCGGGGCCTGGGCCACCGGCACCGGATTGGGTTTCGGCACCGGACCCGCAACCGGAACCGGGTTGAGCTTCGGTTCCGCGGGCGACACCGGCGGCGCCACCGCGGCCGTGGAAGCGACCGGCTTCGCGTCCCTGATGTGGGCGGTCAGTTGGTCCGTGTCTTCGATGTCGTAATCGGTGGAGTGGCTCTGCACCTTCCCGATGGCGAGGACGAGCGACGGCTTGGGCGAGCCGCCCGCGGGCCTCGCCCCGGTAACCGCCGGGGCCGGCACGGCGGGTTGCGCCCCGCGCGGTTCGAGCCACACTTTCAAAACGTTGCCCGCCAGCCAGAAGTCGGCCTTGAGGTCCTCGAACCGGGCCTTGTCGGTGAGGACGAAGAGGTCTTGTTCGCGGCCCGAGATCAGCTCCTTCGATTGCACGAGCGAGGTCTGCCAGGACGCGACGAAGCTGGTGGCCTCGGTTGCGGGGTCGAACATTTCGACCTTGCCGGCCCCGCGAACCGTCATCTGCTGTTTGCGCACCGGGGGCAGCCCCGGGACCGGGTTGGGCATCGGCGGCCCCGGTTCCGTGGTGAGCACGGCCGTGACCTGCGGCGCCCCCGCGGACAGCACGTTCCGCTCGCGCACGATGTACAGGGGCGCCCCGGTGAGGTTGGTGCGGTTGGCGGCCTGCTCGTGAACGAGATCGTACCCGTAGGCCTCGACCGCGTCGTCCTGGGACGCGAGCGTGAGGTACCGCCCGGCGGTACTCGTCCACGCGTGGAGCCGTTTGATGGCGGGCGCGTTGGCCCGCCGCGCGCCGCTCGTGGGGCCGCCGTTGAACTCCAGTTCGAGCACCTGACTGTACAGGCTGCTGGTGCCGCCGTGTCCCGGGATCTTGGTCACCTGGACGTCGTTCGGCAGGTTCGGGTCCGAGTGCGGGACCACGTCGAACCGGGCGAGCGCCTTTTCGGAGTCGTATGCGAACGGCCCGCGGGTGTCGATCTGGAGCAGCGCGCGGTTCTGCAACCGCGTGTTGTACGCGGCCGGCCCGAGGGCGCCGGTGACGGCCGCGATCGCCGCCGGGGGCGGGACCAGCGCGAGCCCGCTCTTTTTGGGCGCCGGGGGCTGACCGGGGGCCGGGTCCGGCGCCCCGCCGACCAGCGACTGCCCGTTATCGATCCACAGGTTCACCACGACCTGTTCGAGGAACTCCAGCCGGCGCACGCCGTTGACCGGGCTGGCCCCGGGTTTCTGCGGCTTCTTCGGCTGCCCCGGCGGCGGGTCCGGTTCGAGGTACACGCGCAGCCCGATTGCGGTCACGGTCGGGGGCGGGAGCCGGCGGCCGCTCAGGATCGCGGCGACCGCCCCGGCGTTGCGGTTCTCCGTGCTCTTCGTGGGCACCGTGGCCGGGGCCGAAGAGCCGATCGGCCGCGGCAGGTTCTGCCGGTCCACGATCTCGACCGGGGCATCGGTCCAGAAGTCCGGGCCTTGTGCCGCGGGCGTGCCGGCGACGACCTTCGGGTCGCGGTAGAACACCGGCCCGACGGTGCGCAGGATCAGGAACCGGTTCGGGTCGCTCGACCGCTGATTGTTGGTGAGGTGAACGATCCCGCGGCGCGGGTCCGGCAGGGCCTCCGCGAAGTCGCTGTGGAGTTCGAGCTGTACCAGCTTCGCCTTCCGCATCTCGGCGGGGTTGGTGATGACGCGGTCGAACTCCAGCACGCCCTTGTCGGAGTGGATCGTGCTGACCTCCGGCACCTCGCCCGGCTGCTGGAGGTGCAGCGGCTTGGGCTTGCTGAAGATCGCGATGCTGAACGGGCTCAGGGTCACGCGCTTCGAGTTCGGGTTGCTCGGGGGCTTCCCGGCGGCCACGACGATCGAGGACTCGCCGTTGCGGAACTCGATCTGCGTTTCGTAGTGCGAGTAGTTGGTTTCGGGGCTCTTTTCGCCGAACGCCTGGATCAGCTTTTGCTGGGTGGGCGAAGTGGTGCGCTCGGGCGGCGCGAAGTGCCCGTCGGGCCGGAGCAGCATCTGGGCCGGGAGCTGCGGCAGCCCGTCGAGCCACCCGAGGAGCTGCGCGTACACGGCGTACGCGCCCGCGAACAGCACGAACCCCGCGAGCAACAACACGGTTCGTCGCGGCGTCAGCACTGCGTCGCCCTCCGGGTCAGGTGATGTAGCGGGCCGTCACATCGGCCCAGCGCCCCTGCAACTTCAGCAGCCACTCGATGGCGTCCCGAACGGCCCCGTGCCCGCCGGGCACCGCGGTGACGTGGTGCGCGGCGGCGCGCGCTTCCGGGCACGCATCCGGAACCGCGACCGCCAGCCCGCACCGGCGCAACACGGGCACGTCGGGGAGGTCGTCCCCGATCGCGCACACCTGTTCCGGCGCGAACCCGGTGGCGCGGAGCACCTCGTCGAGCGCGGCGAGCTTGTCGTCGCGCCCTTGCAGCACGGGTGCGACGCCCAGCTCCGAGGCGCGGCGCTCGACCGCGCGCGAATTTCGGCCCGAAACAATGGCCGCCCGCTTACCCGCCGCGCGCCACAACTTCAAGCCCGACCCGTCGCGCACGTGGAACCGCTTCAGCTCGCGCCCGTCGTCGAGGTAAGCCACGCTGCCGTCGGTGAGCACCCCGTCCACGTCGAGCAGGAGGAGTTCGATGGCCGCGGCACGAGAGGAGAGATCGGGGGTCTGCATGATGTTACGCGCTCTTGCGGCCCACCACGCGCAGGTGGGGGCCGGAATCACCGGTCCCGGGGAGGGAATCGAGCCCGATTAGATCGGTAATATCGAGCATGCCGACCGGGCGCCCGTCGGCGTCCACGACCGGCAGCTCGCTGAACTTCCGCACCTTCAGCACTTCCAGCGCGGCCGCCACGCGCGCCTCCGGGCCGATCACCACCGGGGAAGCCGTCATCACGTTCTGAATGGGCGCATCGAGGAGCCCGTCTTCGCGGTTCTCGAAGAGCCGGGCCAGGTCGCTGTCCGTGAAGAGCCCGGCGAGCCGGCCGTCGGCGTCCACGAGCATGATCGCGCCCGTTCGGCGCCCGGTGTGCCGGCCCCGGGCGAACACGGCCCGCACGGTATCCGTTTGTGACGCGATGCGGAGCTCGTTGCCCTGCCGCATCCACTCGGACACCACCGCGAGCTTGCGCCCGAGCGACCCGGCGGGGTGGAACCGCGCGAATTCGTCGGCGGTGAACTGCCGCTGTTCGAGCAGCGTGAACGCGAGCGCGTCGCCGAGCGCGAGCATGACGGTGGTGCTGCTGCTCGGCGCCAGGGCCAGCGGGCACGCTTCTGTAACGGGGCCGTAGACGATGGCGGCATCGGCGGTGCGGCCGAGGGTGCTGCTCGCGCTGCTGGTGACCGCCAGGACCCGCGCCGCGAGCTTTTTCAGCGGCGCGAGCAGCCGGAGCAGCTCCTCCGATTCGCCGCTGTGCGAGAGCAGCAGGGCCACGTCGTCGGGGTGGATGCTGCCGAGGTCGCCGTGGACCGCGCGGGTGGCGTCGAGCGTGTACGCCCGGGTGCCGGTGGAGTTGAACGTCCCGACGATCTTCTGCCCCACGTCCGCGGACTTGCCCACACCGATGACCGCGACCCGGCCGCGGCAGGCGAACAGGGTGTCCGCCACGTGCGTGAAGCCGTCATCAAGGCGGCCCGCAACAACATCGAGTGAGGCGGCCTCCGCGCGCAGCACGCGCCGGGCGTAGGCGAGCCGATCGAAGGGGGTATCTTGGGTGCGGGTCATGTGGGGGCACGTCCTTGTGCCGCAGAGTTTCGGGATGCGCGTAAATAGCCGGTTCGCTCGCCCGAAGCAAGCCGAGCTTATCGAGATAATTGTTTTGCGAACGAAAGTGTGCGTGTTTCGCCTGATCGACACCCCGTTACCACGCCGGACTCGTGTGTGTGGCGCGGGCTTCCGGAGCGCGAAGCAGAGCACGAGCGCCCGCCCGCGCGGCCGCGACACGTGCGGTTGTTGCAAGCGTGCGGGACCCGCTCGCGGGTTCGTCCGGAGCAGCCGGGGGCGCGGCCCCGGCACGGTCACGACGAGGTCGCGCGCCGGTGACGGCGTGCGGGTGGCGATCGGCAGGCGCCCGTGGCCCCCGGGCCGCGGCCCCGAATCGTCACGGCGACCTCCCGAACGGGTGCCCGGACACGAAGGCCGGTGTGAAGCGGACCGCACACCACCAGGGGCCGGGTCAAAAGCCGCCCCACTGTTCCGGCGCTGCGGCTTGCCGATCCGGTTCGTGAACGCGGCCCCGCTCACCCGGGGACCGCGGCGTTACGGCGCTTCGAGCCCCGCCACGCGCTCGGCGACGAGCATCTCGCCTGCGCTTTCGAGGTACCACTCCTCCGGGGCGCGCGCGCGGAGGCGCAGAAACAGGTCGTCGCCGACCTGCATCGTGTGGCCCACCGCGAACCCGTGCCCGGACGTGCGCAGGTAGTGGAGCGCGTTACCGAACAGCTCGAACGCGAACTTCGCGAACTCGTGCCGCTCGGCGCGAATGGCGAGGTCCGGGAGCCCGAACCGGTGCGCGCCGTAGGTGCGCATCCACACCCCCGGCTGCCCCTCCACCTCGAGCTTCACGAACCCGCAGTAGATGAGCGTCAGCGGGAGCCCGCGGAGCGCCGCGAGCATGTTCCCGTTGTCCTCCTCGTGCGGCATCAGCACCGGGCTCGGGATCGCGGTGCGCGCGTTCTCGTTCAGCGTGAACACCGCGCCGAACATGGTGAGCACCCCCGCGACCGCCGCCAGCGCGACGTACTGCTCCAGCGGGTCGTGGTCGTACCCGTTGTAGTACAGCATCACGTGCGCCTGGTGCCGGTACGCCACGTCCTTGAGCTCCGGGGCGAAGTGCGCGGGCTGCACGCACGCCCGGACCACGTCCGCGGGCAGCGGGTGGCCGAACGCCACCAGCTTGAGGACGTGTGCCCCCCACGCGACCAGCCCCATGACCGCGGGTTCGAGGTCCGCAGCTTTTCCGCCCGGCGGCACGGCGTACAGCTCGACCGTCGCGTCCGCGAGGTCCGGGTGGTAGTCGCGGACCGCGGCCTGCAGCTCTGCGGCCGGGAGGTCGAGCGGGATGTCGAACAGGCACTGGAGCCCGAGCGGGTCGCGGAGCCGCGGGTTCGCGACGGGCGGGCCGCCCAGTTTCGGAACGCCCTTCCCGAAAAAGCGGTCTAAGAGGTCGTCGGCCATCGCGCGGCGTTGCTCCACTTTCTGATTGCGTGCGGGTGCCCCGGTTGTAGTATCATACACGTTCCCTTGCTCCCGCTCTCCTCGCACCCGCCTCGCACAAGGAACTACGAGTCATGTTGAACCGCGGAAACCTCTCCCGCCGGGGGTTCATGAACCGCTCGGTCGCGGCCCTGACGCTCGCCGGTCTGCCGGCCTGGCACGCCCGGGACTGGTTCGGCACCCAGGCCCGCGCCGACGCGCCCAAGACCGGCGCCAACGGCAAGCTCAACATCGGCGTAATCGGGGTCGGTCCGAACCCGCGCCGCTCCAACGCGCTGTACGGCGAAGCCAAGAAGTACAAGGACCAGGTGAACTTCACGATGGTGTGCGACGTGGACGGGCGCCACGTCGATCACGCGGTGAAGCAGTACAAGGGCGACGGGTTCGCGGTGAAGGGCACGAAGGACTTCCGCGAGCTGGTCGGCAGCAAGGACGTGGACGCGGTCATCGTCGCGACCCCGGACCACTGGCACGCGATCATCGCCATCGCGGCCATGAAGGCCGGCAAGGACGTGTACTGCGAGAAGCCGCTCACGCTGACGATCGAAGAGGCGCTCGCGATGAAGAAGGTGACGCACGACACCAAGCGCGTCCTCCAGACCGGGAGCCAGCAGCGGAGCGAGATGGGCGGGAAGTTCCGGCTCGCGACCGAACTCGTGCGCGCCGGGCGCGTGGGCAAGGTCGAAACGATCGAGTGCCGCATCGGGGAGAACCCGCAGAGCGGGCCGATCAAGGAGGTGGAGCCGCCCAAGGAGCTGGACTGGGACATGTGGCTCGGGCCGACCGCGAGCGTGCCGTACCGCCAGGAGGGCGGGAAGACCAACTGCCACTACGAGTTCCGCTGGTGGTACGAGTACAGCGGCGGGAAGATGACCGACTGGGGCGCGCACCACATCGACATCGCGCAGTGGATGCTCGGCATGGACGGCAGCGGCCCGGTGCGGACCGAGGTACTCGAAGCCGCGAAGCCCTACAGCAAGGGCGACGGGTACAACTGCCACAAGACCTTCAAGGTGCTCCACACCTACGCGAACGGGGTGAAGGTGGAGGTGAGCCACGGCGCCGGCAGCACCGCGAAGGGGCTCGTTGACGCCAACGGCAACGCGCGCAAGGGCGACCTCGGCGGCGGCGAGAACGGGGTGCTGGTGATCGGCGACAAGGGCAAGCTGTTCGTGAGCCGCTCGCTGCTGCTGGCGAGCGACAAGGCCATCTTCGCCCCGCTCAAGGGCGCGGACAAGCCGAAGCTGTACCCGTCGGTGCCGAAGGACCACATGGGCAACTTCCTGGAGTGCGTGAAGACCCGTGAGACCCCGATCTGCGGCGTGGACGTGGGCGCCGGGTCGGTGATCGTGTGCCACCTGGGCACGATCGCCCTGCGGACCGGGCTGGCGCTGGATTGGGACGCGAAGAACCACACGTTCAAGCAACCGGAGGCGAACAGGCACATCGCCCGCGAGCGCCGCGGCGGCTGGAAGATCAGCTAACGCGGCTTCGCTCCCGTGGTCGCCCAGGGCAACCGCCCTGGGCGGCCAACTGGCACCAGCTCACGTTGATGGGTGACGGTCCCGCTCTTGTCCCTCCCCCCGAGGGGAGATGGGGCCGTGCCGCGTTCCAAATGCGGTGGCACCCAGGCACCAAGACGGAACGGTCCGCAAGGGGAAGATGCAAAGCCGCCCGCCCTCGATGGTCATCGGGGGGCGGCTTGTACTTGGGGTGCTTTTTT
>DASWYH010001115.1:0-13560 GCA_036405095.1 Gemmata sp.
GCCGAAATGGCCCGCCTCCCAAGCGAACCCACAGGACGACACCCATGACCTGGCACGACGCGCGCGAGATCGGCGAGGCGCTGTTCGATCAGTTCGACACCATCAACCCGCTCACGGTGCGGTTCACCGACCTGCACAAACACGTGCTGAACCTCGAAGGGTTCACCGGCAAGCCGAACGAGTCGAACGAAAAGCTCCTCGAAGCCATCCAGATGGCGTGGTACGAGGAGTGGAAGGACGAGCACGGCGATGGCGCGTGACCGCTACGCCGTGGGCTTGGGCTCCGGCGGCACGCGGTTGTACAGCGCGGTCAGGTCGGCGAGTTTCTGAACCAGTTCGCCGCGGAACTGGTCGAGCCGGAAGCGCCAGCGCCAGTTCCCCGCGGCGGTGCCCGGGGTGTTCATCCGCGACTCGCTGCCGAGGCCCAACAGGTCCTGTAACGGCGCCACCGCGACCGCCCCGACCGACGCCCACACCGTCTGGATCAGGTCCCACGCCACGTCCCCGAGGGGCCGCCCGATCGTGAGCGCGAGGTAGTTCCGGTCGCGCGCGCTCAGGGTGCCGAACCACCCGCGGACCGTGTCGTTGTCGTGGGTGCCGGTGTAGCACACGCAGTTCGGCACGTAGTTGTGCGGCCAGTGCAGGTTCACGGGGCCGTCCAGGGCGAACTGAATCACCCGCATCCCGGGCAGCCCGAGCTGGTCCCGCAACTCCTCCACGTCCGGGGTGATCACCCCCAGGTCTTCGGCGATGAGCGGCAACCCGCCGAGTGCGGTGCGGAGCCTTTCGAACAGTTTGATGCCGGGGCCGTCCACCCACGAGCCGTGGCGCGCGGTCAACTCGCTCGCCGGGATGTGCCACGCCGCCCGGAACCCGCGGAAGTGGTCGAGGCGGATGAGGTCGACCTGTTTGAGCTGGCGCAGCACGCGGTTGCACCACCACGAGTACCCGGTGCTCTCCATCCGGTCCCAGTCGTAAATGGGGTTGCCCCAGTGCTGGCCGTCCTCGGCGAAGTAGTCAGGCGGCACCCCGGCGACAACCGTGGGCTTGCGGTCGGGGTCCAGGAGGAACTCGTCCGGGTGGGCCCACACGTCGGCCGAATCGAGGGCGACGAAAATGGGCGCGTCGCCGATGATCTTGATCTTCTTTTCGGCCGCGAATTTCTTCAAATTGCCCCACTGCTTGTCGAACAGGAACTGCCCGAACTTGTGGAGCAGAATTTCGCTCGCGAGTTGCTTTTCGAGTTCCGCGAGTGCCACCGGGTTGCGCCGCAGCAGGTCCGTGGGCCACGCGAGGAGCCCCGTTCCGCCCAGCGCCTCGCGGATGGCAACGAACAGCGCGAACCCGTCGAGCCAGCCGGCCTCGGCGGCGCAGTAGGTGTCGAAATCGTGCTTCAGGTGCGGGGCCTTTCCCCCGCGGAACGCGCCCCACGCGGCGCGGAGCACCTTCGCCTTGAACGGCGTCACCCGGTCGAACTGGATATCGCCTTCGGGGAAGTGCTCGTTGGCCCACAGGTCGGGACTCACCAGACCTTCTTGGTGGAGCAGTTCCGGACTCAGGAGGTTGATGTTCCCGGCGAACGCCGAGAGCGACTGGTACGGCGAATCGCCGGCCCCGGTCGGGCCGAGCGGGAGCACCTGCCACCACGACTGGCGCATCGCGGCCAGCGTCTCGACCCAGCGGTACGCGACCGGCCCGAGGTCGCCGATCCCGAATGGCCCCGGGAGGCTCGTCGGGTGCAACAGGATGCCAGACGATCGCGGCAGTAACGGCGTGGCCATGCAGAGCCCCTGCGGGGAGTGTCACCCTTTGGCGTATCAGACGGGCGAAGGAAAAGAAGAGTGACCGCCGCAGAGCGGCCGGGCGTGCGCGGAGCAACGCCGGAACCCCGAATCGCGCGTACAATCTCCAGCGTTTCGCTGCATCCGCTCGTGCCCCCTCCGGTGACCGCCGCGCTCGTCACCCGTCGAGCGCGGCGATGACGGCGCCCAGGCCACTGGTGCCGGTGAGTTCGCGCACCGGGAGCAACCCGAGGTAGCGCGTTCGGGCCTCGTTCACCACCCCCAGGTCGGTGGGGCTGGCACCCACCAGGCGCGCCTGTGCGTGCGCCACCACCGCCGACCGCAGGGCGTTGGCCTGAACGCGCATGGTGTGAGGTGCCCGGCGCCCGGGGTGAAGGTGGATGTAGCGCCCGTTGGTGGGTCCGAGCCGGATCGCCCATTTCGAACCATCGGGCAGCTCCGTCATGGCGTACTCGCCCCGCTCCGCGAGCCACGCCGAAAGCGACCCGAACGCGAACCGCCCCTGCGCCCTCAGTTCGGCAAAAACGAACTCCGCTACTTCCGCCGGCGCGTGCGGGCCGGTGTAGAGGTCCATGAGGCGCGTCCCGATCACGACCATCTCCGCGGGCAGCGCCGCGACCCCCGCGCTCCCGGCACGCACCGCAGCGGCGATCCGTGAGCGAATCCAGCCGGCGTGGTGCTTCCACGTGTTCAGGAGTGCGGGGTGCGGTAAGTGGGGGTCATCGTCGGTCATGGTGTGAACGTCTGCTCCCGGTTCTCCAACGACAACGCTCCGGGTGTCCCGGAGCGAAGCAGTGTCCCGCGCCGCACGTTCACGAAGTGTCGCCCCCACTTCGGAACCGGCGGCGCAGCGTTCGGCGGTGAAAGAGACGCCCGGCGCGCGTTTCGAGGTTCGCGCCAAATCACTCCACGCGGCAGAACACCGCCTTCAGGTAGCGGCCCTCGGGCACGTTCAACAGGAACGGGTGGTCCGGGGCGGCGCCGGTGATTTTGAACACCTGGATGTTGCGCCCCGCCTGCCACGCGGCCCGGCGGACCGATTCGAGGAAATCGGCCTCGCCCACCAGCCCCGTACACGAACAGGTCAGGAGCACCCCGCCCGGCTTCACCACGTGAAGCGCGAGCCGGTTCATGTCGCAGTACTTCTTGAGCGCCAGCTCCACGTCCTCGCGGTCGCGCGTCAACTTCGCCGGGTCGAGCACCACCGTGTCGAACCGCTCGCCGTTCGGGATGATGTCGCGGAGCCACGCGAACAGGTCCGCCTGAACGTAGCGGACCTGGGCGCCGTTCAGTTTCGCGTTCTGCTTCGCCATGTCGAGCGCCTGTTCGTCGAGGTCGAGCCCCACGACCTCTGCCGCGCCGCCGAGAGCCTTTGCGTAGACCCCGAACCCGCCGGTGTTGCAACAGATGTCCAGCACGCGCTTCCCGGCGCAGAACGTCGAGAGCGCCTTGCGGTTCTCGCGCTGGTCCACGAAGAACCCGGTTTTGTGCTTGCTCCCGGGGGCCACGCGGAACTTCAGCCCGTTCTCGGTAATCACATCCGGCGGGGGCGGCTCCGGCGGGCGGCAGTCGAACGACTCCTGTTTCCCGACGTGCTCTTCGGCGAAGTAGTAGAACCGGGCCGCCGGGTAGTGAGCCCTCAGCGCGTCCATGATGAGGGCGCGCTGCTTGAACATCCCGGCGGCGAAGAACTCCAGCACGATCGTGTCGCCGAACCGATCGACCACCAGCCCGCTGAGCCCGTCGGCCTCGGAGTGAACGAGGCGGTAGGCGTTCGTCACCTCGTCGAGTTTCAGGGTGTCGCGCCGGAACGCGACCGCCTCGCCGAGTTTGCGGGTGAAGTACGCCCCATCGACGGCCTCGTCCTGCTTCGTGGTCAGGACGCGCAACGTGATGCGCGAGTGCCCGTTGTAGAACCCGCGCGCGACCCACTGCCCGGCGCTATCGAGGATGTCCACGACCGTGCCCGGTGGGATGCGGGCGCTGGGCCGTTCCACCATCTTTTGAAAGATCCAGGGGTGCGACGACCGGCGCTCGATCTTCAGCCGGACGACCGGATTCGGTGTTGAAGCGGGTGCGGGGTTCATCCCGATATGATACTCGCGACCCCGCAGACGTCCCTTTGCCGCCGGAGGTTCCTTCCGCCTCGGCCCCGGGAGCGCGTCAACGCGACACGCCGGCGGGTGCGTACGAGTTCGCCCGCGGAACGGCGGGCCGGGCGCGGAAGCGCCCCGCCGCCCACCACCCGCTATCAAAATTCAAATCAGTAAAAGTTCAATAAGATCGGCACAAACAACATCTCCGAAATTCTCTGCGGTTAGTTTTCCTCACCGTCAGGCATCAATAGGCCTCGTGCCCCCGTGAGGCGCACGCGGCCCGGGGCGCGAGCGAACGGCGGCGGCAGGCACCGCACCGGCCGCACGCCTCAAAAATGGGCACCCCACGCACCCGATGCTCAGTCCCGCCCCACAGCGTTCGTGACGACCTGGGAGGAGAAGCGCTCCCGCCCCCGGAGCGCCGGCGGCGCGGCCGGTGTGCCACAAAAACTGGCACCGCCCCAGCCGGGGCTCGGCCCCGTGCCGCCCGGACCGAGGCACCCGCCTCAGTCCGATTATCGGCACGCAGAGAAGATACTATTGCTGGGCAGTACGATTCCGACGATGACTTACCGTAGGAAGACAAATTAAATCTGATTGAATTTATAATATACAAGGCAGTTGAATTGTTGCGCTGTGAGAGGAAAGGGCCGGGCGCGATTCGGGCCGAGCGCGATTCTTTCAGGCCCCCCTCGTAGTGTCCGGATTCCCTTCACAAGTGAGACATTTCTCCCGACGCAGGCGCGGCCGGCGGCGCACGAGGTGCTTTCCGTTGGACCTACGCCCGATCGCTTCCCGGTCCCGTAAGAGGCGAGTTTATGTCTCGAATCGATGGTCCTTCTGAGCCCCCCACCGAGCGCCCGTTGCCCGACATCACCGTCGCCTTCCAGCCCATCATCGACCTCGAGCGGGGCAACGTGTTCGCCTGCGAGGCGCTCGTCCGGGGGGCACACGGCACGAGCGCGGCGGAGGTGTTCGGGCGGGTCGCCCCGGCGGACCGTTACGTCTTCGATGAAAAGTGCCGGCGGATCGCTGTTGAGACGGCCGCCCGACTCGGTCTGGACGTGGCCCTGGCCGTCAACGCGTTCCCGAACGCGCTGTGCACCGACGCCACGAGTTTGGTGGCAACGGTCCGCGCCGCCCAGAGGTCCCAGTTCCCGCTCGATCGCCTGATCGTCGAACTGACCGAAGAGGAAGAGGTGACCGACCTGGGGCGCGTGCGGGACGTGATCCGCGCGCACCAGGCGCAGGGCGTGCGCGTCGCCCTTGACGACTTCGGCGCCGGCCACTCGGGGCTCAACCTGCTGGCCGACATCACCCCGGACCTGGTCAAACTGGATATGGGGCTGGTCCGCGGGATCGACGCCAGCCCGACCCGCCGGGGCATCGTCCGGGCGGTCCTCTCGGTGTGCCGTGACCAGGGCATCGGGGTGGTCGCCGAAGGGGTGGAGACGGTGGGCGAGTTGTCGGCCCTCCGAGACCTCGGGGTCCGGTACGTTCAGGGCTACTTGCTCGCGCGCCCGGCGGTCGGGGCGATCCCGGAGGTCGTTTGGCCCGATGGCGCCCCCCCCGCGGGGGCGCCAGGTGCCCACCGGGGCGCGTTCGCCGGGGCGGACACGAACCGGCCTGGGTACTTCGATGCGACAACCGTTGGCATGGTCGAGATCTCAACCAGCGGGCGCGTGGTGCGGGCCAACGCCGCGTTCTGCCGGATGCTCGGGTACGAGCCGGGCGAACTCGCGGGGGTGCCCGTGACCGAACTGGTTTTCCCCGAGGACCGGGACGAGGTGGCGGCCCAGTACGCCCGCCTCGCGGCCGGCGAAAAGGTGTTCGAGGCCGACCGCCGGTACCGCCGGCGCGACGGGTCCGCCGCCTGGGGCCGGGTCGGCGCGGTGGCGGTCCCGGACGCGGCCGATCGGGCCGCGTGTGTTGCGGCCGTGGTCCTCGACCTGACGCCCCTCCGGGCCAGCGAGGAGCGGTTCCGGCAGGCCCAGAAGATGGAAGCGGTGGGCCGGCTCGCGGGCGGCGTGGCACACGACTTCAACAACCTGCTCACCGTCATCAACGGGTACGGGCAGATGCTGCTCGACGCCCTCCCCAACGGCAGCCCGGCGCGCGAAATGGTGCTGGAGGTGGCCGCCGCCGGTGAGCAAGCGGCCGGGCTGACGGCGCAGCTCCTGGCCTTCAGCCGGAAGTCGGCGGCCGAGCCCCGGGTGCTCGACCTGAACGCGCTGGTGAGCCAGTCGGCGCGGCTCCTGCGGCGGCTGATCGGGGCGGACGTGACCCTCGCCACGGCCCTGGCACCGGAACCGGCCCCGATCCGGGCCGACCCGTCCCAGGTCGAGCAGGTGCTCCTGAATTTGGCGGTCAACGCCCGCGACGCCATGCCCCGGGGCGGGCGGCTCACGATCGGCACCCGGCACCTCCAAGTGGGGGCCAATGACGCGGAGACGTTTCCGGACCTCCCGGCCGGCGAGTACGTCCAGTTGGACGTGACCGATACGGGGTGCGGAATGACCGATGAGGTCAAGGCACACCTGTTCGAGCCGTTCTTCACCACCAAGGAAGCGGGCAAGGGAACCGGCCTCGGTCTGGCCGTCGTCCACGGGGCCGTCCGGCAGAGCGGGGGACGGGTGGACGTGTACAGCGAGTTGGGGATCGGCACCACATTTAAAATCCTGCTCCCGCTCACCACCGGGCGCAGTGCCGGGCCGCGCGCGGGAGAAGCCGCGCCGCCCCGGGGCACCGAAACGGTACTGGTCGCCGAGGACGACGACGCGGTCCGGCGGCTCGCCCGGCTGGCGCTGGAGGCACAAGGGTACACCGTCCTGGAGGCGTCCTGGGGCACCGAGGCCGCGGAAGTGGCCGCCGCGGCCCCCGGGCCGATCCACCTGCTCGTTACGGATGTGGTGATGCCGGGCCTGAGCGGCCAAGAGGTGGCCGACTCGGTGCGGGCCAGGCACCCGAACGTGCGGGTGCTGTACTCCAGCGGGTACACCGACGACGCCGTCGTGCGGTACGGCATCCCGGAGGCCGCCGACTCGTTCCTGCAAAAGCCGTATTCCCCGCTCGCCCTGGTCCGCAAGGTGCGCGACATCCTGGACGGGACACACAAGCCCGACCGCACCACCGGCGCGCCCGGGCGCGAGTTCTTCGCCCTGGCCCGGACCATGTCCGAGCGGAGGTGACCGGGTTTATGGGGATCGCTCCCGCCCGCCGGGGCCTGTGTTGTCTGGGTGGCGCGAACGCGGATCGCATCGCATCGCAAAGGGGCTCGTTGTGCCGCCTTAGAATCGGTCAACCTTTAATTCGGAAGTCATTTATGCCATCGCTGTGTGACACCCAGGGGGAGGCGGCGACCGTCGATCTGTCGCCGGCCACCGGATCGGTCCTGCTCGCCCGCCTACTGGACCATCTCATCGTCCTCCCGGACGAGTGGGAAGAGCTGCCGCCGCGCGAGCGCGACGAGTTAGCGGCTATCGGCTCCCCGGACCTGCTGCTCGACGGGCTGGTTCGACGGCACCTGCTCACCCCGTTCCAGGCCGACGGCATCCGCGAGGGCACCGCCGATGACCTCGTTCTCAACCACTACCGCCTGCTCGACGTGATCGGCCGCGGGGGCATGGGAACGGTGTACCGGGCGGAACACGTCCACCTGCGGCGCCAGGTGGCCATCAAGGTGATGACTCGCTCGGTCGGCGGCAACGCGCGGCTCCTGTACCGGTTCTACGCCGAGGCCCGCGCCGTCGCCCGGCTCCAGCACCCGAACATCGTCGGCTGCCTCGACGCCGGGCGGGTCTCCCCAGTGGGCACGAACGCCGCACGGGACTACTTCGTGATGGAGCTGGTTCCCGGGCAGGACCTGTTCACCCTGATCCACGAGCACGGGCCGCTCGCGCCGCGCCCCGCGTGCGACCTGTTCCGCCAGGTCGCCGACGCGTTGGGAGAGGCGCACCGGCTCGGGTTGGTCCACCGGGACATCAAACCGGCGAACGTCATGGTCACCCCGGACGGGCAGGCCAAGGTGCTCGATTTCGGACTGGCCCGGCTCCCCGGCGGGGGCGTCACAGAACCCGGGACCATCCTGGGCACCATCGGGTACATGGCCCCCGAACAGGCCCGCGACGCCAGCGCGGTGGACGCCCGCGCCGACCTCTTCAGCCTGGGCGCGACCATGTACTGGGCGCTCACCGGGTGCGACCCGTACCCGGAATCCGGTAACCTGGTGAGCGACCTGCACCAGCGCCTGACCGCGCGCCCCGCGCCGATCACGCAGCTCCGCCCGGAGCTGCCCGTCGAGCTGTCCGACCTGATCGCCCGGCTGATGCGGACCGATCCCGCCGACCGCTACCCGTCCGCCGGGGCGGTGGCCGCCGCCCTGGCCGGGTTGCGGCTCTGGCTCTCGGACGCGGGCGCGACCGCGCCGCAGAGCGGCGAGCGCGTGCTGGTCGTCGATGACGACGCGGCGGTCCGCAAGATGATGGTGACGCTCCTGTCCGACCGGTACGAGGTGATACAGGCGGCGGACAGCGCGACGGCCCTGGCCGAAGCGGCGCGGCGGGCGCCGCACCTCGTGGTGTCCGATGTGTACCTGCCCGACGGGAGCGGGCCGGAACTCCTGACCCGGCTCCGGGCCGCCCGCTCCCCGGCCGACGGGTTCCAGGCGCTGCTGGTGTCCGGTGCGGTCCCCACCGAGGCCCTCAGCGGGCTGGCCGGGTCCGGCGCCGACGACTTTCTGGTGAAGCCGTTCACCCCCGGCGAGTTCCGGTCCCGGGTGCGCTCCCTGTTCCTGCGCAGGGCCGCCGGTGTGGCCCGCGCCCCCACCGAGACGCCCCGCCCGGCCGCGCGCTCGCTGGCCGCCGCGGAGACCCTCGCGTTCACCGTTTCGCAGTTGCTGGTGGGCCTGGGGGCGGTGACCCAGGGCCACGGGACCCGGCTCGCCGGGTACGTCCGGGCGCTGGCGCGTGCGGTGCCGGACGAAGGGGAGTACGCGCGGCTCAAGAACGACACGTACCTCGATCTGCTGGCCACGCTGCTGCCGGTTCACGACATCGGTACGCTGGATGTGCCCCGCTCGGTCCTCATGAAACCCGCCCCGCTCGACGCCGACGAAGCGGGGGTGTTGCAGACCCACACGACCCACGGGGCCGAGCTACTGGCGACCGTGGCCGCCCGGTTCGCCGGCGACGTGCCCGGGCTGCCGATGGCGGTCGAGATCGCCCGCGCGCACCACGAGCGGTGGGACGGGAACGGGTACCCCGACGGGCTGGCCGGAACCGCGATCCCGCTGGCCGCGCGGGTGGCGTCCATCGTGACGGTGTACGAGGCGCTGCGGTCCCGGCGCCCCCACCGCCCCGCCCTGCCCCATGCCCGGGCGGTCTCGGTTATCACCGCCGACCGAGGGGCGCTATTCGACCCCGTGCTGGTCGCCGCGTTCGCAACGGCGGCCCCACAGTTCGAGCGCATCGCCCGCGGCGAATGAGCCCGGGTCCGTGCGACCCGCGGCAGGCACGAGAAGCCGCGCCGATGCGGTGGCGCGGGTGATATTCTGCGGATCGAATCCCCATCCCCGAGGTAGCCGTGAACGAACCCGAACCCGCCGGCGACACCGAACTGGCGGCCAAGAAGAAGACGACCGCCGACGCGCGCCCGGCGTGCCTGGTCCACATCGCCCCGAGCGGGCCGCAGCTCGGGAACCGGTACTTCCTCGGCCCCCGCGCGGTTCACATCGGGCGCGTCGAGGACTGCGACATCCGCACGGCCGAGCACTCGGTCTCCCGGCGGCACGCCCGGATCGAACCGGCCGAAGGGGGGCACGCGGTCCGCGATCTGGGGAGCACCAACGGCACCGCGGTCAACAACACCCCGATCAAAGAGGGCACCCATCCGCTGAAGGACGGCGACTATTTGCAGGTCGGCAACGTCATCTACCGGTATCTGGCCGGCGGTAACATCGAGGCCGAGTACCACGAGGAGATCTACCGGCTCGCGATCCAGGACGGGCTCACCCGGCTCCCCAACCGCCGGGCGCTCGACGAGTTCCTCGAACGCGAGGTGGGCCGGTCCCGGCGCCACGCCCGCCCGCTGTCGGTTCTGCTACTCGACCTGGACCGGTTCAAGGCCGTGAACGACGTCCACGGGCACCTGTGCGGGGACACCGTCCTGCGCGCCCTCGCCGATCGGCTCCGCGCCGGGGTGCGCGTGGAAGACCTGTGCGCCCGGTACGGCGGGGAGGAGTTCGCGGTGGTGCTCGTGGAAACGGACCACGCCACCGCGACCGAGATCGCCGAGCGGCTCCGGGCCGCGGTCGCCGCGCACCCGTTCCGGTTCGAGAACGAGGAGCTGGCGCTGACGGTCAGTATCGGGGTCGCGACCACCTGGGGGGACACGGCGAACACGCCGAGCGAACTCCTTCGGGTCGCCGATTCGCGACTGTACCAGGCCAAGCGGGGCGGGCGCAACCGGGTAACCGGCAACCCGCCCGCCGCGGAAACGGTGCTCGTGTGCGGGCTGGATCAGGGCACCTGAAGAAGCCGAACGGGGCGCCCGGTCGGCCCTCCGGCTGGCCCCGGGAGGCCGGCTCGCCCGGTAACCACGAGCGCCCGCTCCTCGGTCCCTCATGTCACTGGGCGGGCGGTCGCCGGTGAATTCAAGACGGTGACCAACAAGGATCGCCACACGGCACAAGCCGCATCAGGTTGAACAATCTCCATTTCTAGCGCCGCTTGATTCTTGCGTTCGCTGTTTCAGTTCGTGGGCGGCCCGGGCCGATCGGTTCGGTCCGGTGCCGCCCGCCCCAGGAGAAGTGCCGTGAGCACTCGCGCCAACCCCTCCGCGACGTTCAGCACCTACCTCGCGGAGATCGACGCCGCGCCCCTTTTGTCGGCCGCCGAGGAGCGCCAGCTCGCGGCCCGTGTACTGGCCGGCGACAGTCAGGCCCGGGACCGAATGGTTCGGGCCAACTTGCGGCTGGTGGTGTACGTCGCGCGCCACTACATCGGTAAAGGGCTCCCGCTCGACGACCTCGTGTCCGAGGGCAACATGGGCCTTTTGCGCGCGGTCGAAGGGTTCGAGCCGTCGATGAACACGCGGTTCAGCACCTACGCCGCGTACTGGATCAAACAGAGCATCCGGCGGGCGCTCGTGAACACCGCCAAGCCGATCCGCATCCCGGCCTACATGAACGAGCTGCTCAACAAATGGCGCCGGGCCACGAACCGGCTTCACGAAGAGCTGGGGCGCCCGCCGACCCACGACGAGATCGCCAAGCGCCTCGGCCTGTCCAAGAAGCGGTTCGCGATCGCCCGGCAGGCGCTCCGGGTGGTGAACGCCGGCGCCCAGCCCGATGCGGCCGACGCGCGGGGGCTCGAAGAGGTGAGCGCCGGCCCGCCCGCCGGCACCCCCGAAGCCGAGATCGGCGACTCGGAGGAACTCGCCCGGGTGCTGCTGCTGCTCGACAACATGAACGCGCGCGAGGCCACGATCCTGCGCTTGCGGTTCGGCCTGAGCGGTGAAGAGCCGATGACGCTCAAGGAGATCGGTAACCGATTCGGGTTGACCCGCGAACGGGTGCGCCAGATCGAGAGCGCGGCCCTCAAGCAACTCGGTGACGGGATACTGGCGTAGGTGGGATCATGGGCCGTGTGGGTGGCCCCTCCCGACACCACTTGCAGCGGGTCGGGAAACCCGCGCAGGACGCGCCCGCTGGCGTGGCACCCCCGCCCTTGCGGGCGGGGTTCGCCCAGATGTGAGCGATCGTGTGTGTGAAAACCACGCGCTCATCGAGCAGAAAGGCCGCTCGTTTCGCGCGGCCCGCACCTCACCCCGCTACGTTCCCAGGTACTGGCGCAGCGCGAGGTGCAACTTGTCGCACCGGTCCTGCCAGCTCCCCCGGTCCTTGGGCGGATAGTCTTTCAGCGGCTTGAACTCGGCGACGACACACAGCCGCGGCTGCCCGGGGTCGGGCTTGTCCATCTGGAGTTCGAGTTCGATGGGCTCCTGCCCGTGAGGGACCGCCGGGCGCCGGGCCGCGAACCACCCGAAGATGCCGCTCCCCTCTTTCGATTCCTTGTAGCCGTTCGGGACGCCGAGCCGGAGCCGGATCACCCCGGGCTCGCTCGCCAGCACCTGCCCGCCGAAATCTTCGACGAACCCGCGGAGCTTGGCCGCCGCGAGCCGTTCCGGCATGAACGCCTCGAACTCGTGGGTCACGTGGAACGGGTCCGCCGGCGCGCGGCGCACCACCGGCGCCGGGGCGTCCGGCAGCTCCTCGGTGGCCATCGGCTCCCAGCCCGCAGGGCGGGTCGCTTCCCAGATGTCCTCACCGATGCTCTGCCCGAACATGAGGGCGAGTTCCTGGGCCGACTGCTGGCGCTCGTTCGGGTACTTGCTCAGTGCGAGCTGCACCACCGCTTCGAGCGGGGCCGGCAGGTGCCCGCACCCGATCTTGTGGAACCGGGGCGGGGAATCTTTGATGTGCGCGGCGAGCAACTTGTCCTGGGTGTGGTAGTCGAACGGGAGCCGCCCCGTCAGCAGCTCGAACAGGATGATCCCGACCGAGTACAGGTCGCTGCGCCCGTCCACGCGGTCCCCGCGGATCATCTCGGGGCTCACGTAAGCGGGGGTGCCGATCGCGTAGATCGGCCCGTGACCGGTGAGTTCGGCGAGCTGAATGTGGGGCTTCGCCGAGAACCCGGCGAACCCGAAGTCCATCACCTTGAGCGACTCGTTGACCTGCCCGGGGTTCGTCACCATCAGGTTCGCGGGCTTCAGATCGCGGTGAACGATGCCCGCGTCGTGCGCGGCCTGGAGCGCGTGGCAGAAGTAGCCGAGCAACCGCCCGACGCGCTCGGGGCTCAGGGTGTGCGCGCGCGTGCGGAGGTCTTCGAGCGTGATCCCGGGCACGTACTCCATCACTAGGCACGGCCCGATCGGGTCGTCTACGGCGGCCTCGATCAGTTGCACCGCATAAGGGTGCGTGAAGTTCGCCATCGACCGCACTTCGGCTTCGAAGAGCTGCCGAAATTTCGGGTGCGTGACGACGTGATCGTGAACGCGTTTTACGACCACGCGGAAATCGGGGTACTGAATCGGCTGGGCCAGAAACACTTCGGCGTTACTGCCCGCCCCGAGAGAGTGGAGCAGCCGGTACTTGCCGAGTGCCAACTTGCCGACCATCCGCGCGCCCCCGCCGTGCCGATACAACCTTGCCCAAAGCTAGGATGCGTTAAGGCGCGCGGCAAATGGTTACGCTCGGGGCAGAACATCACGCTCCGTTCGGCTCCCAACGATATTCGACGGCGCTCTCCCATCCCCCCCCCGGCGGGAGCACGCGCCACCCGCTATCGATCCCCCGGTCCCGGAGGTTCGCGGCGTCCGCCGAACACGAATACGGTTCGATCGCCACTGCGCGCCGGTGTGCCGGGACGAAGAGCACCAGATCCCGGAACGAGGCATCGGCGAGGACACGCATCTTGCCGACCGCGTTAGGGTGCGACAGAACCGCGACCTCCGTGAGCCCGGTCGCCGCATCCACGGGACCGGACACCCCTGCAAACACGTTGTCGAGTGCGGTGCTGCCGACGGTCCGCGGGCGGCGGAAATCGAGTTCGGGCGGGATCGCGATGCGCCGACCGGTGGGCAGGTTGTTTTCCGCCTCCCAC
>DASWYH010001116.1:0-5103 GCA_036405095.1 Gemmata sp.
TCGTCGGACGGCACATACGAAGATACGAGCGCGAGTCTCGGGACGATCAGCCTTCCGGGCGCGGGAACCTACTTCATCTACGGGCTGATCGGGGCCGAGGCATACGGTACGCTCCCCAGCAACCCGCTGACCAACAGCTTCATCTATGTGGATGTGTACGACGCGACCGCGGGCCAGGCCGTGCCGGGGTCCGGGTTCGTCGTGCTCTCCCTGGCCCAAACCAACAAAAACCAGATGTCTTACGGGTCGTTCACGGCCGTTTACACGGTGACCGGGCCGTCAACACTCTATTGGCGCGGGGGGCGACACACCCCGGCCGGGTCGAGCTGGACGGTATCACTGGTCGGGTCCGTCGGTCCGGGTCGGCCCACACTCGGGTACTTCGGCTTCGGCCCCGGTCCTTACGACCTTCTGCCCGGCGACGGCCTGCCCGGAGGAACGTACTGATGGCCGCGCGGCAATTCGTCCAGTCCGTCACCACCAGCGATCTCCCGCCGAAAGGGCGCATCACGATCGTTAGCAAAGACACGCTCGCGCTAACGGACCTGCCGTTCACGGGCACGCCCGACGGCACCAAGTTCCTGAGAGACGATGGGAGTTGGGAAACCGTCCCCACGGGCGGCGCGGTCGATTCGGTGAACGGCCAGACGGGAACCGTGGTACTCGATGCGCCCGACGTGGGCGCGGACCCGAGCGGCACCGCATCGGCGGCCGTGGCCGCACATGAGGCCGCTTCGGACCCGCACCCGCAGTACGCGCAGGAATCGGCGCTCGGCACCGCATCGGCGCTCGCGAGTGACACCGACGGCACGCTCAGCGCGAATTCGGATACGCGGATCGCCACGCAAAAAGCGGTGAAAGCCTACGTCGATCAGGCTGTTACCGGCCTGCTCGACTTCAAGGGCGACCAGAACGCGAGCACAAACCCCAATTACCCCGCGGCGAGCAAGGGAGACGCCTATTACGTCAGCGCGGCCGGTAAGGTCGGCGGCGCGTCGGGCAAGTCCGTCGATATTGGCGACGTGATCGTCGCGAAGGCCGACAACGCGGGCGGCACGGAAGCCAGCGTCGGCGCGTCGTGGTTCGTTCTTGAACACAACCTCGTCGGTGCCGTGCTCGCCTCGAACAACTTAGGCGACCTCGCGAACGCGGCGACGGCCCGCACGAACCTCGGGCTGGGTAATGCCGCGACCAAGAACACCGGCACCACCGCGGGCACCGTGGCCGCCGGCGACGACTCGCGGCTGAGCGATTCGCGCGCGCCAACGGGCAGCGCGGGCGGCGACCTCACGGGGAGCTATCCGAACCCGACGATCGGGGCCGGCGCGGTGACGCTCGCCAAACAGGCGAACATGGCGACGGCCAGCGTCGTGTACCGCAAGACGGCGGGCAGCGGGGCGCCCGAGGTGCAATCGCTCGCGACACTGAAGGCCGACCTCGGCTTGAGCGGGACGAACACCGGCGACCAGACCAGCGTCACCGGCAACGCCGGGACCGCGACCAAGCTACAGACCGCGCGCGCCATCAACGGGGTGAACTTCGACGGCAGCGCGGATATCACGATCCCGACCGGTTCCGCCAACCTGATACACAACGGCGGGTTCGAGGTGTGGCAGCGCGGCACGTCGCTCGCCTCACTCAGTGACGCGGTGTACTGCGCGGACCGGTGGGTCTCGCTCAACCAGGCCGCGGGCGCGGTGGTCACGGTGTCCCAGCAGACCGGCACGACGGGTTGTCGGTATGCCGCGCGCTCGGCCCAGACGTCCGGCTCGCCGTGGCGGGTCGGGCTGATCCAGTTCCTGGAGGCCGGGGACACCTACCCCCGGCGCGGGCAGACGGTGCGGCTCCAGCTCCAGGTGCGGGCCGATAGCGCGCGCACGATCCGCTACGCGGTACTCGAATGGACGGGCACCGCGGACGCCGTCACGCGCGACGTGGTCCGCGACTGGACGAGCGCCACGTACACAGCGGCGAACTTCTTCCTCAACTCCAACCTCAACGTCCTGGCCACCGGGAGCGTCGCCGCGACCAACAGTTTTGCGGCCGCAACGGCGATTACCGCGACCGTCGGCTCATCGGCGAACAACCTCGCGGTGATCGTGTGGACCGACGGCACGGTCGCGACCGGGGGCTATTTCGAGGTCGCTGAAGTCGGCCTGTACGACGGCAGCGGGGCGCAATCCTGGTTGCCGCGACCGTGTCAGCAGGAGCTGGCGTTGTGCCAGCGCTATCTCTACGCGGTCGCGACCTACCCGATGGGGCTGGCGTTCAGTGCCGCCGCTCTGTCCTCAATGGGCGCGCTGTCGTTCCCGGTGACGATGCGCGCCGCGCCGTCAATGGTAGCGGGGGCGACGTTCGCGGTGAACGCGGGCAGCGCCGGCACGGTGAGCCTGTACGGGGCGACCACGGCAGCCGCTTCTTTCACTAATTCGGCCGCAAATTGGACAACAAGCGCGATCGTGACCCTCACCGCGTCATTCACGGCGGAGCTATGAGCACCTCCTACACCGCAATTCACGACGATCTCACGGGGCGATTCCAGGGTGTGCTGCGCGACGACGGCGCGCAGGTGCCGCGCGACGAGGGCAACGCGGACTGGCAAGTGTTCCTCGCGTGGAACGCGACGGCCGATCCACCCGTGTCGCTCGACGATGTGCCGGGGTTGACGGCCGAGGAGGTGCTCGCACAGACCCGGGCCGAGGCGCTGCCCGCGCTAACCACCCGGGCGGATGTGACCGGCTTGCAGGTCCGCACGGTCGCCGATGCCATCCAGACGTTGACCAATGACCGGCTCACGTTCCTGTTCGCGCAGGTCGCGCAGCTCAAGGGCATCACCCCCGAGGCTTTAGAAGCCGAGTTCGGGCGACCCGCTCGTGTGCTGGCCCCGGAGATCCTCGCGTACATCGGCGCGAACCCCACTGCGGGCGACCCGGCCGCGCCGACGTGACCCGCCCCACGGCACTCACTTCTCAGGCAACCCCCTCTCGGACAGTTCCGCCGACGTGACCCGCAGCCGCGCGGCCCGGTACAGTGCGGGCGCCCGCACCGACCCCGTGCCATCGGCCGAACATGGAACCCTCGTCCATCGCCGCCCTCGTGACCTCCCTGCTGGCCGCCGGCGTCGCCACCTGGACCGCCCTGCGCAAGCAGCGCGTGACCGAGTCGGCGGACGACGACGAGCGGTGGAAGGGCTACGCGAAGGAGCGGCAGAAGCAGCACAACGCGGACGTGGCGCGGCTGGAGAGGCGGATCGAGCAGCAGGCGCAGCGGATCGAGCAGCAGGCGCAGCAGCTCGACGAGGTGCGCGCCCTGGAGAGCCGGTGCCGCGTCGACATGGCCGAGGTGAAGGCCGAGAACCGGGCGCTCCGCGAAGAGGTGACCGAGCTCAAGCGCGACCTGGCCGAGTGCTGGGTGCGGGCGCGGCGCGGCCAGCCCGGCACCGGCGACCACGAACCCCTCAAGGACCCGACCCCATGAGAGCCCGTTATGCACCGCTGTTGGCCGTGGCGCTGGCGCTGTTCCCGGCGTGGGTGTGTGCCGCGCCGCCGGTGGACGTGCCCGCGGAGGTGAAGGGTGACGTGGGCGCGTTCGTCACCGTGCGCGGAAAAACCGATGGCGCGGTGGTCCGGTTCCACCCGCTCGATGCCGGGCTGAACGTGTTCCCGTCCGACCTGCTCACGGACCGCAAGGCGACGGTGGTGAGCGCCGCGAAGCCGGGCCGCTACCGGCTCCTGGCCTACTCGTCCGTGAAGGACGATCCGACCGAACCGGCGATCGTGACGGTGGTGATCGGGGGCGCGCCGGCGCCCGGACCGACCCCTCCGGGGCCGCAGCCCGAGCCGTCGCCGCCCGATGCGCTGAAGTCGTTCCGGGCCGTGCTGGTGATCGAAACCGGCGCGACCCTGACCAAGGAGCAGTTCGCCACGGTGTACGCAAAAAGCGTCGCCGACTGGCTCGGGGCGAACTGCACCAATGGCGAGTGGCGGCGCTACGACAGGGACGCCCGGGCCGATGCGGACACCGCGGCGCTGAACGCCCTCTGGGCCGCCGCGAAGCCGCAACTCAAGTCGGTGCCGTGTGTCGCGGTGGAGCGCAACGGGGCCGTGCGCGTGATCCCGATCGAGGGCACCCCCGAGGCACTGATCCAGGCCCTGACCAAACTGCGCGAGGGGAAGTGATGCTGATCACCGACGCGACCGGTTCCGATGCCCTGTTCCCGGCCCAGTTCGGGCGCGGGCACGATCCGGGCCAGGTGGTGCCGCGCATGTTCGCGCCGCCCGCGGACCTGCGCCTGATCCCGCGGAGCGAGTGGGACGCGCGGATCGACGAGCAGGAGGCCCAACAGAGCAGCCTGGAACACATGCGCGACCGGGCGCCGGGCGGGATGCCGACGCTCGACCAGAACGGGCAGGGGTACTGCTGGGCGTACTCGGTGACCCGGTCCGTGATGTACGCGCGGCTCGTGGCCAACCTGCCCCTGGTGCGGCTCAGCGCGCACTCGGTGGGGTGCAAGATCAAGAACTTCCGCGACGAGGGCGGGTGGTGCGGCCTGAGCCAGCAGTTCATCAAAGAGAACGGCGTCTGCGACGTGTCCGCGTGGCCCGAGAAGTCGATGAGCCGGGCCAACGACACCCCGGCCGCGTGGGAGAACGCGAAGCGGTACCGGATCGAAGAGGACTGGGTGGACCTCGCAAAAGAGGTGTGGAACCGGGGCCTCACGTTCGACCAGGTGGCCACGTGCCTGCTGCTGAACGTCCCCGTGGTGTGCGATTTCAACTGGTGGGGGCACTCGGTCATCGCCACCCGGCTCGTGCGCGTCGAGGCGGGCAGCTACGGTCTGCGGATCGACAACTCCTGGACCGACCAGTGGGGCGACCGCGGTAAGGCGACGCTCCAGGGCTCCCGTGCGATCCCGGACGGTGCCGTGGCCACGCGCTCTGTCGCCCTGTTCGCTTGATCGCTCCCGAGGAACTGTCATGACCTGGGCTCTGCTGCTCGATCTGCTGATCCGCCTCCTGCCGCAGCTCGCGGCCCTCCTGCGCGAGCTGTTCCCGAAGACGGGACTTGAAGGATCGAATGACCAGCTCGACACCCGGACCGCGG
>DASWYH010001117.1:0-8424 GCA_036405095.1 Gemmata sp.
GGGGACAACCGACACGGACACACCCCACGCGCAAGCGGCCCAACTCCAAGCCGGACCAACAGCAATGCGCATCTTTCGTGCCGATACAATAGCTTCCGGAACCCGTCGGCGGGTTCCGAACCACAGAACCGCATCGGTTACCCAGGGCATGCTCGATACTCGCTACCCCTGGGCTAACATCTGCCGCCCGCTCCGTGGGCTCAAACCAAGGCACACCTGCGAACCATTGAAGCTACGCGCTCTGGTATCACTTGCCGAACAGCCCGTTCGGGACGGTCGCGGTCGCGCCGCTCGGCGGCTTCACCCCGGCGGCCTCCGCGAGGATCGCGGCGATCGCGAGCGGCGAGGCCCGTTCCTTGCGGACCCCGGGGCTCACCCCGGTCCCGTACACCACCATCGGCACGTGCGTGTCGTAGGGATAGGGGCTACCGTGTGTCGTACCCGTGCCCAGCGCGCCCGATGGTAAGTGGTACGGCTTCAGCAGCACGTACACATCGCCGCACCGCTCCGGGCGGAACGATCGCACCACCATCTGCGCGTCCGCGTCGTCCGCGGGGGCGCCCGCGGTCAGCGCCGTGCGCGTGTACGCGGCCTTCACTCCCGTCTGCTTCGCCAACCACTCGGCGAGCGCCGCTTCCACGTCCGCCTGCTTGGCGCCAACCGCGGTCACCGCTTTCGGGTTCAGGTACACCCACGGGCCGGAAACGGCTTCGACCCACTTGCTCGCCCCCTTGCCGTACTTCTCCTTGAGAAACGTTTCGATCTTGGCGGCCGTCGCGGGTTGCACGCGGGCGGCGTCGCGCCCCTCTTTACGGCTCACTTCCGGGAGCGGGCAGATGCCGTGATCGGCGGTCATGACGAGCACGTACCCCCCCTTGCCCACCTTCGCATCGAGTACGTCGAGCAACCGCTTCATGATCCGGTCGGAGCGCAGGGTCACGTCGAGCACCTCCTGCGAGTCCGGCCCCCACGCGTGCCCCACCGCGTCGTTCGACGAGAAACTGAGCGACAGCAGGTCCGGAACCGCGTCCGCGCCGAGCCCCTCGGCGGCGATCGCCTTTTCGGCGAGTTCGAGCAGCACCTCGTTGCCGAACGGGGACGTGTAGACCGCGCTGAAGTATGCGGGCTTGGCCTTCGGGTCGGTCGGCTCGAACGGGTGCGGGAACGCGCGCCCCTGGCCGCTCGCGCCCTTCCCCTCGCCGGTCACGTCGTCGGGGCCGCTCCGCTTCGCGTAGTCCAGGTCCGCGCGGAACCGGTCCCAGGTCTTCCCGCGCCACTTCTCGGCCGGTTTGCTCTTGTTGAACTCCGCGACCCACGGGTGTACCGCGTCGCGGTAGAACGTCGAGGTGACGAACTGACCGGTGCCCCCGTCCATCCAGTAGACCGCGTCCGGGGTCTTCCCGGCGGGCAGCGCGGCCCCGCGGTTCTTGAGCGACAGCGCGACCACCTTGCCCTTCCCGGCGGTGCCGCGTTTGAGCGCGTCGCCGATGGTCGGTTTCAAAAGCCGGTCCGGTGAGACGCCGCCCTTCGCGCCCTTCTTCTCGTCCTCGTCGGTGCCCTCTTTGGTGCGGCTCGGGACCTGCTGATACCGCTCGGCCCCCACGCAGTTAACGGACTTCCCAACGGCCCGGTCGAACCAGTCGTTGCCGACGACCCCGTGTTCGGCCGGGACGCACCCGGTGGCGACCGACGAGTGCCCGGCGGCGGTCACGGTGTAGGCGTAGGGGTAGTGGCAGTTCGTGAACCACGCGCCGTCCGCGGTGATCCGGTTGAACCCGCCGGCGCCGAAGTCGGCCCGCCAGCGCGCGAGGTAGTCGCCGCGGAACTGGTCGAAGTAGACCAGCACGACGAGCTTCGGACGCGCCGGTTCGTCGGCCGCACGGGCCGGTGCGCCGCGACCGAGCGCGACCAATACGACCGCGGGTAAGAAGAGCAATCGCACGCGAATCACCTCCGAATTTTGGGCGCGGTGCGGACATTCTACGGCTTGCAGGACACCGGCGAAGCGTGCCCCGTCTGGCGAGGGCCGGGGCGCCCCGATACGGGCCGCAACAGGCAATCGGGGCCGGTGCTGTGTCCGGGCGAGGTGGTTGTGTTCTTCGGACCGGTCCGTTACTGTGTCGGTACTCGTACCACGGATGTGAATTTCGCTGCACGCCCCCGCGGTACTCAATGAGGAGCGAGATGAAGTACGTTATTCCGTTCGGCCTGTTCACGTTGCTTGCGGGCCTGGGGCTCGGCTGCGGCGGCAAGAACGCGAGCCCGAGCGGGGAGAAGGGCGCCGACGTTCCGTCCGTGACCGCTCCTGAAACCTCCGAAGAAGCGATGAAGGGCCTCGCCGGGAACTGGCGCGTCACTTCCATCAAGAACCTGCCCCCGAACTTCAGCCCCGATGTCAAACACGTGACCGCGCAGATCCGGGGCAACACGATCGAACTGAGCGAGCCCGTTGGCTACCTCAGCCGGGGTGAAATTCGGCTCGCCCCGGCGAAGTCGCCGAAGCACTTCGACCTGATCTTGCTCGACGAAAAGGGGAAGCCGAAGACCGTCAAGTTCTTCACCACGGGCGGCCCTGACGACGGCAAGCAACTGGAACAGACGCTCGACCCGGTGCGGGGGCTCTACAGCCTCGACGGCGACCGCCTGACGCTCGCCCTCACGGACCGTGACGACTACCGGCCGACCGAACTCAAGCACTCCGTCATGGAGAACACCGGGGCGTTCGTTACGGTCAACCGCCGCGGGTCCACATACGTGACCATCGTGGAACTGGCCCGCGTGAAGGACGGCGATCCCAAGGGCGCCGGGGCAGACGCCCCGGACGAGAGCAGCCGGGAGGGGGTGGCCCGGTGGTTCCTGACGGCCTTCCGCTCCCGAGACGTGGACGGCGTGCTGAAGGTTTCGGCCGCCCCGTTCCTGATCGAACTGGACAGCGCAAAGAACGCGCGGGTCGTTGAGAAACCCGGTGACCTCAAAGCGGAGTTGCGAAAGCTGATGGACGGGTGGAGGAAGATCGACGAGTTCCCGGCGGGCATCGTCGAGTCCGGGGGGTGGGGGCGCGCGGGCATCCCGCGCAAAGAGGTGGAAGCGCTGAACGACCCGCAGGACCGGGTTCGGGAGTACGGCGGGTACTACGTGATCCCGAGGATCTCCGCCGGCCCCAATAAGGGCGGGCGGGCGAAAATGAAGCTGTTGCTCAAGAAGGTCGAAGGGAAGTTCCGTGTGGTCGGGCTGGTGACCGGGAACGGGGCGACGGAGTACTGAGCCCCCGGCGCGCCGGGGGCGGCCCGAAGAACCGACCTCAACCGCGGCGCGCGGCCTCAATGGCCGCGATGTCGATCTTCCGCATCGTCATCATCGCCTCGAACGCGCGCCGGGCCGCCGCGGGGTCGGGGTCCGTGATCGCCTCCGTCAGAGCGACGGGCGTGATCTGCCAGTTCAGGCCCCACTTGTCCTTGCACCAGCCGCACGCGCTCTCTTGCCCGCCGTTGCCGACGATCGCGCTCCAGTAGCGGTCGGTCTCGGCCTGATCGGCGGTCGCGACCTGGAACGAAAAGGCTTCGGTGTGCTTGAACGCCGGTCCGCCGTTGAGCCCGAGACACGGGATCCCCAGCACGGTGAATTCGACGGTCAGCACGTCGCCCTTCTTCCCCGACGGGAAGTCCCCCGGTGCGCGGTGTATTGCGCGGACGGACGAATCGGGAAAGGTGTCGGCGTAGAACCGCGCCGCCGCCTCGGCGGCGCCGTCGTACCAGAGGCAGATCGTGTTCTTTGCGGGCTTCCCCATTGTCACTTCTCCAAAAATGAGCTTCCCGAACAGGGAATAAATCGGTCCCTTTGGGAAGGTAGAAGAGGATAAAAACGGCCCGGCGCGGTTACAAACTCGGTTGGGCGGTCCGCACTCAGATTCCGCCCCGACGGGCGCATCTGAACCACTGCGCCGGGCGCTCGGTCGCGGTTCCGGTTCGGTCACAAGGGCACCACGAGGCTCACTGATGAGGCGCGCCCGCCGGGTCGTGTGGTGTGTTCTTGCGCTTGCGGTTGTGGCAGGCGCGGTGGGTCTGTACAGGGTATTTTCCCCATCCGATCGGGTGCAGGTGCTTGTCGCGCACCTGCCTGCCGATACGCGGTTCGTGTGTCTGGTCGCATCGGGGGCCGATGGCGCGCGGTGCCTGGACTTGTCGCCGAGCAACGAGCTGGGCATTCCGTTCGCGATGCACCCGGCGAAATGTACTTGGAGCTACCGGTGGGACCGGGATTCGGAACGGTCCGATTGGGCCGCGTATGTGCGGTGGGTTGCGGCGCGGGAGTACGGGGTGCTCGTCAAGAGCGGGGCCGGAACGTGGCAGGCCGTGTGGTACCCGGCAGCCGAGGTTTCTCCGGGAACGTGGGGCCGGCGCGCCGCGTTCGATTGCGCCGGGCGCGCTGCGGTCCCGGTCCCGGAAGCAACCGTCCGGGAACTGGGGTTGAGCGATGTGGCGCTCCCGCCGTAAGGGCTACGGCTGACCCATCGGGCCTCGACGATTGCTCGCGACCTGTCATATTTCTCCGCAGGTTGCTTCGCGTGCGCGTTACACTGTGGGGCAATCGCCCGACTCGTAACGCAGCCATGCCACATGCCGAACCAGAATCGGAACGCGCGGTCCCATCACCAACGGGGGCGCGGTTCGCCGTCGCCGGGTGGCTGTGCGGGCTGTCCGGGTTGCTCTACCTCGACCGCATTTGCATGGGGCAGGCGGTCGTTCCCATCCAGCGGGAACTCGGGGTCACGAACACCGAGATGAGCCTCGTGCTCATGTCGTTCACGCTCGCCTACGGGCTGTTCGCGGTGCCCGCCGGGCGCCTCGGGGACACGATCGGCCCGCGCGCGGTGCTGTCGTCGCTCGTGCTCGCGTGGTCCGTGTTCACCGCCCTCACCGGCGCCGCGACCGGGCTGCTCGTGCTCGTGGGGGTGCGGTTCCTGTTCGGCGCGGCCGAAGCGGGCGCGCTCCCCAACGCCACCAAAATCGTCGCCACCTGGTTCCCGGCCGCGGAGCGCGGGCGCGTGCAGGGGTTGCTCCTCGCGTTCGCTCAGCTCGGGGCGGTCGCCGCGCCGGCGGGCACCGCGCACCTCATCGGCGCGGCCGGGTGGCGGGTCGTGTTCTTCGTGTACGGCGCGCTGGGCGCGTTCTGGGCGCTCGGGTTCTGGGTGTGGTTCCGCAACGACCCCGCGCAGCACCACGGCGTGAACCCGGGAGAGTTGAACCACATCCGCGCGGGCGCCCCCGAACCGGCGCAGGGAGCCGCCCCGGGGCCGGTACCGTGGGGCGCGGTGGCGACCAACCGCGGCGTCCTGGTGCTCAGCCTCATCATGGTGGGCGGGGCGTTTTACACGTACTTCTTCTACTCGTGGTTTCAGAAGTACCTCAGCGCGGCCCGCGGGGTCGGGAACGTCGAAGCCGGGAACCTGACCTCGCTCGTGATGGCCGGGTCCGCCGTGGGGATGCTCGGCGGCGGGTGGCTCGCGGACCGGCTCTCGCGCCGGGCGGACCCGGTCCGCGCGCGCCGGTACCTGGGGGTGGGGTGCTACCTCGTCGCCGCCGGGGCGCTGTTCCTCGGCATCCGGCAGGAGGACGCGCTCGCCCTCGCCCTCTTGTGGGGCACCTCGTTCTGCGCGATGCACGTGACGCTCCCGAACTGGTGGCTGTGCGCGATCCCGCTGTGCGGCCGGCACACCGCGACCTTGTGCGGCCTGATGAACGGCCTCGGGGTGTTCGGCGCGATGGCGTCACAGGGCTTCGTCGGCTGGTTCACGGACTGGCGCGGGGAACAGGGTTACACGGGCCGTTCCGCGTGGGACCCGCTGTTCGACGTGTACGTCGGGGTGCTGCTCGCGAACGCGGTCGCGTGGTGGCTGTACCGGGTCGTACCGCTCCCCGAACCGCCGCCGGTGCCAACGGAAGGCGCCGAGCCGTGAGCGCGCCGGGAGTGGCAAGTCGCACCCGATCGGGTACGCTAGAGTTGGCCCCGCCGTCCGCTTCCGGTCGCTCCGGAGTCCCGCCGATGCGTGTTCGCGTCCTGCTGTTGCTGGTGCCCGTCGGACTGTTGACCGCCTTGCGCGCCGGTGCGCCGGCCGCCGACCCGCCGAAAGCGGCGGATTTCGAGCGGGACGTGCGCCCGATCTTCGCCAGGCACTGCACCGCGTGCCACGGCGCGGAGAAGCAGAAGGGCGGGCTGCGCCTCGATCGCCGGTCCGATGCCCTCAATGGTGGCGACTCCGGAAAGGCGATCCGGCCCGGCAAAGCGGCCGAGAGCCACCTGTTCAATCTGGTGACGAGCACCGACGCCGACACGCGCATGCCGCCCAAGGGCGCGGGGCTGAGCGCGGCCGAAATTGCGACCCTGAAATCGTGGATCGACGCCGGCGCCCGGTGGCCCGACGACGGGTCCACGGCCTCCAATCCCCTCGATTGGTGGTCGCTCAAGCCGCTGAAGAAAATAGCCGCTCCCGCGGCCGGAGAGCAGCCGGGCGCGAACCCCGTTGACGCCTTCGTGCGCGCGAAGCTCAAAGAACAGGGCCTCGCCCCTTCGCCCGAAGCCGATCGGCGCACACTGATTCGGCGGCTGTACTTCGACCTCGTCGGGCTCCCCCCGGCGCCGGAAGAGGTCGATGCGTTCGTCGCGGACCGGACCCCGGGGGCTTACGAAAAGCTCGTCGATAAGCTGCTCGCGTCGCCCCATTACGGCGAGCGCTGGGCGCGGCACTGGCTCGACGTGGTCCACTTCGGCGAGACGCACGGGTACGACAAGGACAAGCCCCGGCCCAACGCCTGGCCGTACCGCGATTACGTGATCCGCGCGCTCAACACCGACAGACCCTACGGACGCTTCGTGGCGGAACAGGTCGCCGGCGACGTGCTGTTCCCCGGAACGGTTGACGGCATCGAAGCGCTGGGGTTCCTCGCGGCCGGTCCGTGGGACTTTATCGGTCACGCCGAGGTGCCCGAATCGAAGATCGACGGCAAGATCGCGCGCCACCTCGACCGCGACGACTTCGTGGCGAACACGATCGGCACGTTCATGGGGCTCACGGTCCACTGTGCCCAGTGCCACAACCACAAGTTCGATCCCATTTCGCAGGAGGACTACTACAAGTTACAAGCGGTGTTCGCCGCGCTCGATCGCACCGAGAAGGCCTACGACGCGGACCCACGAATCGCGACCCGCCGCGCGGAGCTGGAGGCCCAAAAGCGCGCCGCGACGGCGAAGCTCGCCGCCCTCGAAACCGAAGCCCACACGAAAGCCGGCGCCGACCTCGCGGCCATCGAAAAGCAGCTCGCCGAGGCCGCAAAACCCGCGCACGCGGCCAAGCCGCCGGAGTTCGGCTACCACTCGGCTCTGGCGGCAAAACAGGACAGCGCGAAATGGGTTCAGGTCGACCTCGGCGCAAGTGTGAAGCTGGACCGTGTCGTGTTGAAGCCGTGCCACGACGACTTCAACAACATCGGCGCGGGGTTCGGGTTCCCGGTGCGGTTCAAGATCGAACTGAGCGACGATCCGAACTTCAAGACGGGCGCGGTAATTGCGGACGAGACCGCACAGGATTACCCTCGCTCGGGCATGGCCGCGTACAGTGCGAAGGGCGCAGGCAACACCGGGCGCTACCTGCGCGTCACGGCAACCAAACTGGCCCCGCGGCAGAACGATTACATGCTGGCGCTGGCTGAACTCGAAGCGCTCGACGCGGGTGGCAAGAACCTCGCGCGCGGCAAACCGGTGACCGCGCTCGACAGCATCGAGGCCCCGGTGCGGTGGCGCAAAGCGAACCTCACCGACGGGCTGTTCCCGTCGGGGCCGAAGCTCGGCGCGGCCGAACTCGCAAAGCTCACCGATCGCCGGGATTCGCTCCTGAAATCCGCGCTCGGTGGAAAGGGGCTCGCGGCCCGGTCCGCACTGCGCGACGAGATTGCCACCACGAACGCGGAAATCGGCAAGCTCGTGGGCTCGCGCCGGGTCGCGTACATCGGCGCGGTTCACACCGGATCGGGGGCGTTCGTGGGCACCGGCGCGAGCGGCGGCAAACCGCGCCCGATTTACGTTCTGCCCCGCGGCGACGTGACCAAACCCGGGAAGGAAGTCGCTCCCGGGGCGATCCGCTCCGTTCCGGGTGTCAGCGGCGACTTTGCCCTTCCCGCCGGCCACCGTGAGGGCGAGCGCCGGGCGGCCCTCGCGAAGTGGCTCACCGACCCGAACAACCCGCTCACGTGGCGGGTCATGGCGAACCGCGTGTGGCAGTACCACTTCGGCCGCGGGCTCGTGGACACGCCCAACGACTTCGGCAAGATGGGCCAGCTCCCCACGCACCCGGAGCTGTTGGACTATCTTGCGGGCGAACTGCGCGATTCGCAATCACTCAAAAAGCTCCACAAGCTGATCGTCACGAGC
>DASWYH010001118.1:0-3159 GCA_036405095.1 Gemmata sp.
GGCCGGCGCGCAGGTCCGTGCGCTCCGCCCCGAGCGCCAGGAGTGAGCCCCCGGGCACCTCGCAGCGAAGCACCCACGGGGGGCGAGTGACAAGGCGTTGTCACTCGCCCCCCGTGGGTGCTTTTTGCCCGTCGCGCCCCCGTTACGCAACTTCCCCTGCGATCTCAGTTCATCCGCAGCCTTCAGTGACACCCTAAAGCCACAAACGATAATAATTACGACTAAAGCGATATCCGATATTCACGCTGCCGCTTAGAAATTAACTTGGAATTTTTTTCGGGGAACATCCGACACGGCGCCGCGCCATAACTGCTTTGCCCCGCGCCGGAACCGCCTACCGCCCCCGACGCTTGAACGGGCGGGCGAGTTTCGGCGGAGCGGCGGCCCATTGACAGGGCCAGAAACCGCCTTCTATGATGCCCTTCGTCAAACGGAGCCGCAACTACCTTCATCCCTGTCGCGGCGAAGTCGGTTCGTGCCGATGATTGACCTATCATAACGGCACACAAGCTTTTACGGCCGAAATAGCGTAACCGACCGCACCTGCGGCCGGCTCGTGAGGAGCGTTGCGATGCCCCAGAACCCCATTGCCGAGTTCCGGGCGTCCTGGCTGCCCCACATCACCCAGGACGGACTTGCGCGCATCATCGAGTTGCTCGCGAAGGGCAGCCCGCTGCTGATCCACGGGGCGTTCACGCGAACGGTCCCGATGGGGTGCCTCGCGTCGCACATCGCCTGGAACCACCCGCAGACGTGCCGCTACCAGCACGAAGCCGGCATCATGTGGCTCTCAAAGGTCGCGAAATTGAACCCGGCGACCTCCTCGGTCATCCTGGCGTGGGATCGGAACGGACCCGGTGATTTCGCCCTCCGCACGGATCTGCTGGAAGCGTGTGTCGAGGAGCGCCAGCGCCGTGAAGAGGGCGCCGAGATCGATACCCCTGTCTACTGTTGAAAAGACACGTGTGCTGAACGCGATCGTACTTTTGGAATGGTTCGGTCGCCTCGTCGCGTTCGCGCTCCGGGCCGCTCCGGCTTCTCTGGCTGCACTTCCGCGACCGGCGCTCTGGTTGCGCCCCCTGTACTCGATAACGATCGGTGGGTTCCCACTCGCGGTTGTCACCGGGCTGGCACTTGGCGTTGTGATCTGGATGCACACACGCGACGTTCTGGCGCGCACGGGAACCGGCGCCGTCGAGTACCTGCCCACGTTTCTCGCGGCAGCGGTGCTGCTCGAACTGGCACCGGTGGGCGCGGGACTCATCATCGCCGCCCGCACCGGGGCGAGCCTGGGGGCGGAACTCGCAGCGATGCGCGTGACTGAACAAATCGACGCGCTGCACCTCCTCGGCGTGTCGCCGGTGCGGCGTTTGGTCGGCCCGCGGGTGCTCGCGTGCGTGTTCGCCGTGCCGGTGCTTCATGTCATCATCGCGGCGACGGCACTCGGGAGCGGGTTCGTCGCCGAACTGATTACCGGTTCAACGACCTATCTCAAATACGACACGGCAGCGGTGCGCGAATTGGTCCTTCAAGACGTCCTCCCGGCGGGCCTCAAAACGCTCGTTTTCGGTGTGGTGGTCGCCGTTACCGGGTGCTTCATCGGTTTGAACGCGCGCGAAGGGTCCGAAGGTGTGGGCCGCGCCGCAACCGACAGCGTGGTTGCGTGCGTGCTTCTCGTCCTCGCTGCGGACGTGGGTCTGGTCGGGCTCATCAAGGCGATTCAGCGGTTCTTGTGAACCCGACCGGTCGGAAGGATCACGGCAGCCACCTGTGCCTCTCGTGACCAGGCGCGGACGCGCCACCCGTCTCGCCTCATCCCCAGTCGAATTGATCCGTAACGGTTGTGCCCTTGCCCCCTCCCCTTGCGAGAGAGGGTGGCGAGTCTTCGAGCCGGGTGTGGAGTGTACCGACACAAAAGCCGGTCCCACATGGAGTTCCGAGTGCTCCACGCCCCTCATCCGGCGGCGAAGTGCCGCCACCCTCTCCCGCAAGGGGAGAGGGCAAACACCGATACACTTCATCTGGACTTGGTGTCACACCGGCAGCTCCCAGCCCTTCCGGTATTCGCGTGAGAGGAACGTGTTAGCAGCCTTCGATTGGGTATCGCCGGTCTCCGGGTTCCACTGGAGGATATGCCCGGACCGGTACGCGACGTTGCCTAGTAACACCGTTTCCGCAAGCCGGCAGGCGTAATCGAAGTTGCACAACGTGACTCCGTTGCCCTTGCATGCTTCGGTCCACTCCTTGTGGTGCCCGAGAGACGGCTTGATGGTCTTTTCGGGGGCCTTGAAGTCCTTTGCGAACGCCTCGGGAAGGATCGTGTACTTGCCGTAATCCGCGACTAGCTTCCCCTTTGTGCCTGCGAACAGAATTCCCGAGTTGTACCCCTTGTACACATCGGCGCCGCCATTCGGCCCGTTCACACCGTGTTCCCAAACCAGGTCCACTTTTCCGTGTGCCTTGGTTGCGGCGAACCGCCACAGGACCGCCAGCACATCCGGAGTCGTGTTGTCACCGGTGTACGTTTTCTTCCCTTCGGTCGCGCTCACCTGATACGGTGAAGTCAACCCGAGTGCCCAGAACGGAAGGTCCATGTAGTGGCAGCCGAGGTCCGCGAGTGTACCCCCGCCGAACTCCCACCACCAGCGCCAGTGGAAGTGCGGCCACGCGAAGTTCCACCCCGACTTGTTCATCTCCGCCTCGAAGAACTCCCCCTTTGTCGGCCCCATCCACAGATCGAGATCGAACGTTGCCGACGGTTTCGACGCACGCTTCTTCCCACCAACCGGTTTGCTGCTGTTCCAGACGTGAACCGTCTCGATGTCGCCGAGCACCCCGGATCGCACGATCTCGACCACCCGACGGTAGTTCTCACCCGCGTGGATCTGCGTTCCCATCTGTGTGGCCACTTTCTTCTTGCTCGCCAGCGCCCGCATGGCGCGGACCTCGGCGACCGTTTCGGCCATCGGTTTTTCGCAGTAAACGTGTTTCCCGAGGTTCATCGCCAGGCACGATGGCAGCGCGTGGGTGTGGTCCGGTGTGCTCACCGCCACCGCGTCGATGGTTTTATGTGCTTTGTCAAACATCTGGCGGTAGTCGGTAAAGAACGCCGCCTTCGGGAACTGCTCGCGGGCCTTCTTTGCGTTATTGGGGTCCACA
>DASWYH010001119.1:0-6652 GCA_036405095.1 Gemmata sp.
CCGCGAGCGTGATGAGGGTCCACACCCACCAACCGCCGCGGGCACGGGCGCGGTCGAGCGGGAGCACCACCCGGCGCGTCGGCAGGAGCCACCGGTGCGCCCACACCCAGGCGAGCAGCAGCGCCGGGACCGCGAGCACGACGAGCGCCACGGGGAACGCGAACTGCGGCCAGGCGAGGGGCACTTCCTGTTGGGTCACGGCGCGCCCCCCGCGAGGTCGAGGGCGTCCGGCGGCAGATTGCGATAAGGCTCCAGGAGGGCGCCGACGGGCACCGACGCCGGCGGTCCGGGCTTGTGGAGCCACTCTTCGAGCTGGGCGAGCAGCGGGCCGGCTTCCGGGTGCTTGCGCAATTCTTCCACCGCGGCGCCGGGTTCGAGGGTTTCGAGCTTCAGCCGCTTGCGCCAGTACGCGAGCAGCCCGCGCTCCAGGTTCGCGAGTTCCGGGCGCGACAGCGTGCCCGCCACCGCACCTTCCACGAGGGGCCGGAGCCGCTCGGCGAGCGACACCGCGCGCGGCTCCCGTGTCGCGATCGGTTTGCGCCGCGGGAAGAAGAACGAGCCGACGAGGACGACCATCCCGAACAGCCAGAGCCCGATACCGCCGATCACGAGGAACCGATACCCCCCGAGCCGCGGGCCGCGCTCGATTTCGAGCTTGTTGGGCTGCACCTGTCCGGGCGGCAGCACCGGGTTCACCTGCACGCTGATCGGCGGCAACTCGCCGACCGGCGCCCCGTCCTTGCGCTGGAGGTACGGGCGCAGGTCGTGCGTGCCGGGCTCCAGGCCGAAGTATTCGAGGTCGTACCGAAACGCCGTCCCGTGCGGGTACACCCGGACCACGCGGAGCACCACCTTGGTTTTCCGATCGGTGAGCGGGACCGCTTCCAGCTCGGGTCCGGGCAGGACGACCCCTTCGAGGGTGCCCGTCATGCCGACGGTGGTGGTGGGCTGCGCGTGCGCGCTGAGCGCGACCAACAGGACGAGCCCCCCCGCGCGAAGGAAGTCGGTGATATGGGGACGCTGAATCACGTCGTCCTCAGCCTCCAAAAGCCGAAGAAGCCAGGAGTTTAGCCACAAAAACGCACAAAGGGCACAAAAGAACCCCCGAAAACCACCAGGGGTTGCGCTCGAAGACTCGTTCCACCCCTGGCCACAAGACTGTCGCCCCTTCAGGGCTCAAAACCAAAGCCATTGAAACCGAACCCAAACGCGAGACGATCAATCTCACCGCCCGCATTTGCCTTCTGCTTCCTTTTGTGCCCTTTGTGCCTCTTTGTGGCCGGTCTCTTTCTTCTTCTCTGTGGCCGCCCGGTGCTCTTTTACCTTCGGCCGCGCCCGAGTACGTTTCGGCCCTTCAGGAAGTTGCGCAGGTCCGCAACGAACGGCCGGTCGGTGCGCACCAACAGGTGGTCCACGCCCGCGCGTTTGAGCTGCCGGGCGGGCGCCTCCGCGCTCACCCACTGCTGCGCGCCCCGGGTGACGAACACGCGCCCGGTTTCGGCCTCGCCGGCGCGCAAAAAGCCGGTGCCGGCGACCCCGAGTTCCGCGGGGTCTTGCAACTGGATCACGGCCACGTCGTGCCGCTGGGCGAGGAGCTTGAGCGCCGGAACCGCGCCCGGGTCGTGCAGGTCGCTCAGCACAACTATCAAGCATCTGTTAGTTAGTGTGGGCGCCAGTTCCGCGACCCGCCGGCCGAGCTTCGTCGGCTCGTCGTACCGGAACCGGCGGAACTCGTGGAGCCACTGGAGCACGCTCGCCCGTGACAGGCTCGGTTCGAGCCGGAAATCGCGCCCGCCGACCCCCAGCACCCCCACCGGGCTGATGCGGTCCAGGCACGCGAACGCCAGCCCGCCGGCGATGTGGACCGCGATCGCGTACTTGCTCTTCTTCACCGAGCTGACGGTCATCGAAGCGGACGTGTCGAGCAGCAGGTAGCACGGCAGCTGCTTCGGCGCCTCGTACTCCTTGACGAACACCTTCCCGGTGCGGGCGGTGATGCGCCAGTCGATCGCGCGCACCGGGTCGCCCGGCTGGTACTGGCGCGACTGCGCGTACTCGATCCCCGACCCGAGGAACGGCGAGTGGTCCGTGCCGTAGCTCAGCGCGTCGGCCAGCTTCTTGACCGCGATCAAGAACTGGCGCGCGTTCAGGTGGTCCGCGGTGTCGAGGTGGCCGTCCATGTGGGTCAGCCCCGGGCCGTTGCGGGCTTCTTCTTGCCGCGCGTCAGGTCGTGCAGGATCTCTTGCAGCACGTGCTCCCCGCTCTTGCCGTCGGCGAGCGCCTCGTAGTTGAGCCGGATGCGGTGCAGGAGCACGTCGGGGGCGAGCGCGTACAGGTCGTCCGGGACCACGTACCCGCGCCCGCGGATCAGCGCCCGGGCCTTCGCGGCCTTGAGCAGCGAGATGCCCGCCCGGGGGCTCGCGCCGAGTTCGATGTCGGGGTGGCTCCGGGTGCGGGTGACCGCGTCGAGGACGTGCTCCACGAACGTGTCGCTGACGTGGATGTGGGACGCGGCCTCCATCGCGGCCACCAGGTCGTCAATTGTCCCGACCGGTTGCTCTTCGAGCACGTCGAACTCGGTCCGCGCGACCGCCCCGCCGCCCTCGCGCTTCACCCCCAGCGCGAGGTTCCGCTTGAGCACCTCGCGCTCCTCGTCCGGGGTCGGGTACTTCAGGCGGTGCCGGAGCATGAACCGGTCGAGCTGCGCCTCGGGCAGCTCGAACGTGCCCGCCTGTTCCACCGGGTTCTGGGTCGCGATCACGAGGAACGGCGACGGCAGCTTGAACGCCTCTTTGCCGATGGTCGCCTTCCGCTCCTGCATCGCTTCGAGCAGCGCGGACTGCACCTTCGGCGCGGCGCGGTTGATTTCGTCGGCCAGCAACAGGTTGGTGAACACCGGCCCCTTGTTCACCCGGAACTCGTTGGTCCGCTGGTCCAGGATCTCCGACCCGAGGATGTCCGAGGGGAGCAGGTCGATGGTGAACTGGATGCGCGCGAACTGGAGGTGGATGGACTTCGCGAGGCACGACACGAGCAGCGTCTTCGCGAGCCCCGGCACCCCTTCGAGGAGCAGGTGCCCGCTGGTGAGGAGCGCGATCAGGATGCGCTCGACGACCACGTCCTGGCCGACGACGACCGTTCCGATCCGGGTCCGGACGCCGCCCAGGAAGCGCACGACCGCTTCCGGCGCCGCGGCCCCGTTGGTCGAACCGGCCGCCGTTGTGTGTGTGTCCGCCATCCGCAGCTCCGGGTGAGTTCAGGGAGACGCCGCCGGACCGGTCCGGTTTCGACAAAATCGGAAATAGGTGACCCGGAAAGATTGACGGCCGGGCCGATCGGGCGCGACGGGAGAGGGAGTTCGGTATATGCGCCCGGGTTCCCGGTGCCAAGAATTTGCGGCCGAGAATCGGGGCTTGAAACTACGAGACCGGTATGAAAGCGCGGCACGGCGTGCGTCAGCGGGCCACGGCCGCCGGTTCGGTACGCGGGTTAACGGGTCCGCCCGGCGAGCCGAAAGGGGCGGCAAGCGTGGCCCCTTCCGGCTCGTGCCCCGTCCCCGCAGCGTTTCAAAGGTGCCGCCGGGGTCCCCCTGCCCATTCTGACCTTCCCGGTCCCGGTTCGCTAGCGTTACGCTACCAGCTATTTCGCTCGCCACGCACCGGAGACGCGCCGATGGCCGCCAAGTTCCAACTCACCAGCGACTACGCGCCCTCCGGCGACCAGCCCAAAGCGATCGAGCAACTCACCCGCGGTTTCGCCGACGGCAAAAAGGTGCAGGTGCTCCTCGGCGCCACCGGCACCGGGAAGACGTTCACCGCGAGCTGCATGATCGAGCGGCTCCAGAAGCCCACACTCGTCCTCGCGCACAACAAGACCCTCGCCGCACAGCTCTACAAGGAGTTCAAGGGGTTCTTCCGGAACAACGCCGTTCACTACTTCGTCAGCTACTACGACTACTACCAGCCCGAAGCCTACATCCCCCAGCGCGACATCTACATCGAAAAAGACTCCTCCATCAACGAGAACATCGACCGGCTGCGCCTCGCCGCCACGTCCGCCCTCGTGAGCCGCGAGGACGTCATCATCGTGGCGTCGGTGTCGTGCATCTACGGCCTCGGGAGCCCGTCCGATTACAAGCGGATGATGGTCTACGTCCGCAAGGGCGAGGTGCTGGACCGCGACAACGTGCTGCTCCGCCTCATCGACATCCAGTACAAGCGGAACGACATCGCCTTCGAGCGCGGGACGGTGCGCGTGCGCGGGGACACCATCGACGTATGGCCCGCGTCCGAAGAGTTCGCGTACCGCATCGAGCTGTTCGGCGACGACGTGGAAACGCTCTCGGTCATCCACCCGCTGACCGGCGAAACGATCCGCCCCCTCGACGACCTGTACATCTACCCGGCGAAGCACTTCGTCACCCCCGAGGACCGCGTCGCCGCGGCCATTGCGGGCATCGAGGGGGAGCTGAACGCGCGCCTCGAACAGTTCAAAACCGAGGGCAAGTTGCTGGAGATGGAGCGGCTGAAGGCCCGCTGCCGGTACGACCTCGACATGCTCCGCGAGGTGGGCTACTGCTCCGGCATCGAGAACTACGCCCGGTGGTTCAGCGGCCGCGCGCCGGGCGAGCCGCCGTACACGCTGATCGACTTCTTCCCCGAAGACTTCCTGATGGTGGTGGACGAGTCCCACGTCACGCTGCCCCAGGTCCGGGGGATGTACTTCGGCGACCGCAGCCGGAAGGAGACGCTGGTCGAGCACGGGTTCCGGCTGCCCAGCGCGATGGACAACCGGCCGCTCAAGTTCGACGAGTTCGAGAAGCGGATGACGCAGTGCCTCTGCCTCTCCGCGACCCCCGGCCCTTACGAACTGGAGAAGGTCGGCGGCGAGGTGGTGGAACAGGTGATCCGCCCGACCGGGCTGGTCGATCCGGTGATCCACGTGAAGCCCGCGCGGGGCCAGGTGAAGGACCTGGAAGCGGAGGTGCGCACCCGGGCCGCCAGGGGCGAGCGCGCGCTGGCCACGGTGCTGACCAAGCGCATGGCCGAGGACCTCACCACGTACTTCCGCGACGCCGGGATGCGGTGCAAGTGGCTGCACTCGGAGCTGGACGCCATCGAGCGGATCCAGGTGCTCCGCGAGCTGCGCGAGGGCCAGTTCGATGTGCTGGTGGGCGTGAACCTGCTCCGCGAAGGGCTGGACCTGCCGGAAGTGTCGCTGGTCGCCATTCTGGACGCCGACAAGGAAGGGTTCTTGCGGTCGGACAAGTCGCTGATCCAGACGATGGGGCGCGCCGCCCGCAACGTGAACGCCGAGGTGATCCTGTACGCGGACGCGGTGACGGACTCGATGAGCCGGGCGATGAACGAGACGAGCCGCCGGCGCGCGATCCAGCTCGCGTACAACGCCGAGCACAACATCACCCCGACGACGGTCAAAACGGCCATCAAGAACGAGATCGAGGACGAGATCGAGGCGCACCAGCTCGCGCAGGCCGCCGCGACCGGGAGCACCGCCGCCGCCGAGGACTACGTCACGGTGGAGTACGTTCAGAACCTGTACGCCGAGATGCTCGAAGCCGCCAAGGGGCTCGACTTCGAGCGCGCCCAGGCGCTGCGCGACCAGATCGTGAAGCTCGAAACCGAACTCAAGAAGAAGCACGGCGACGCGGCCCCGCCGAGCGTGCTGGGCGGGAAGAGCGTGCCCGTGAGCCAGCCCGGCGGGGCCAAGAAGAAGGGCAGGCGGAAGAAGGCGTAGCCGAAGTCGCTTCGTCACGAGAGCCGTATGTCGCACAAAAAGAAGCGGAAAAAGGCACTGGCGGAACTGCCCCCAGAGGAGGCCGCGTTCGTCGCGGCGCTGGTCGCGCGCCCGGAAGACGACACCGCGCGGCTGGTGTTCGCCGACTGGCTCGACGAGCGCTCCGACCCGCGCGGCGCTTGGCTCCGCGACAGCGCGCTGTGGGCGCACCTTGACGCGGACGCCGTCGCGTGGTTGCTCGTGCCCGGCACCGACGCTCGGCTACCACCGGCGGTCGAAGCGGCCAGCGGCGCGGCCGTTCCGTTCGTCCGCGCCTGGGTGCGACACGGCGACACCCTCAACCGGTGGCACAGGGCGGGACCCTTTGTTGCGTCCCACCGGCCACCTGAATTGCGCCCGGTGAGCGAACTCGTTGCGCGACTCCAGAGCGAGAACTGGTACGACTGCTGGGAAGCCGTCATTGACTTGGGATTCCACGGCCCGGCGGCGGCACCCGCTGCCGAAGCACTGGCGAACGTATCCGGCCGTGTCTGGCCGGAGTTTGAAGGGTGGGACAAAGACCCGTTGCAGCGGGCTGCGCACACCACCCTCGGCGCGATCGGTCCCGGTGCGGCGGTCGCCGTACCGAAGTTGGCGGGCGCCGCTGGGGACTCCGGAGAAGCCTGCGCGGCGCTGCTCGCGATCCGGCCCGACCCGGACCTCGTGTACCAGTACCTCTGCTGCGACGAGGACAGCTTCGCCCGGCCCGGCGTGCGTCTCGTCGCGGACCTGTCCGGCAATCCCGTTGGTGCGCTGGTGCGCATCCTCTGCGAGGGGGACGGTCACCGCTCGGCAGCCGCGGCGGAACTGCTCGGCGAGATGGGCGAGGCGGGGGCGGATGCGGTGCCGGCGATGA
>DASWYH010001120.1:0-2433 GCA_036405095.1 Gemmata sp.
CGGTCGGGACGGTCCCCGGGGCCGAAAAGCTCGACTTCCGCGACGTCGAAGCGTTCGATGGCGCCACCGCCTACCTGCTCAGCGCCGGCTCCGGCGCGGACTCGCGCATCTTTAAGACGGTTGACGGCGGCAAGACCTGGGTGCTCCAGTTCAAGAACCCCGAGCCCAAGGGGTTTCTTGACGCGATCGCCTTCTGGGACGTGAAGAACGGGATCGCCTTCGGCGACCCGGTCAACGGGCGCTTTCAGTTGCTCGTCACCGCGGACGGGGGCGCCACCTGGGAGCCCCTACCGGAGAAAAGCCGCCCCGAAGCACGGCCAAACGAGGGCGCGTTCGCGGCCAGCGGAACGTGCCTCGTCACTCGGGGCGAGAAGGACGTGTGGTTCTGCACCGGAGGGGCCAAGGTGGCGCGGGTGTTTCGCTCCGGCGACCGTGGGCGGACCTGGACCGCTGTGGACACGCCCCTCGGCTCCGGACGCGAATCGGCGGGGGCGTTCTCGCTCGCGTTCCGCGACCGCGAGCACGGGGTGATCGTCGGCGGCGATTACCGAAAGCCCGATGGGGCGACCGGGACCGTGGCGACCACCCGCGACGGCGGGAAGACCTGGGTGGCCGTTGAGAAACCGCTCCCGTTCCGCTCGGGGGTGGCCTGGGCGAATGGGCGATGGGTGGCCGTGGGCACGTCAGGGTCCGATGCGTCCGCGGACGATGGCGTGACCTGGAAGGGCCTCGATCGGGAGAAGTACAACAGCGTCGGGTTCACCGCGACGGGTGAAGGCTGGGCGGTCGGTCCGAAGGGCCGGATCGCACGGTTCACGAAAGCCGAAAAGTAGCAGATACCGAGCGCGGCCGGGCGCGGTGCAAGACCCGCTCAAAATTCGCACTCGTGTGCGAATGTGTGGATAGGCGCGCCCCCGGCCGCGCCCGGGAAATAGCAAGAGCCGCAGGCTCAGTGCGCGCAGTCGCCATTACCACGGTTCGGGCCGGGCGGAACTGGCCAGGTGGCCTGTCCTTCAGTTGGGCCGTGAAAAACGGCTCGAATACCCGCCGGAGGGTATCGGAATTCCGTTATCTCCAGTTGCGGTCTCAAAACGCCCCGCACACCGGCGATTCCGACTTTCCCCTCCCTACCGGTTCCGTTTACAGTGCTCGTATGGACTTCTCGCAAGAAGAACTGGTCGAACTCGTGGACCGCCTCGTTGCGGGGATGATGGAACGCGCCGGGGTCACCGCCGGGCCGGTCGATGCGCTCGCGGTCGCGGAGCACCACCTGGGCATCCCCATTGAGTATGTGGAGCCAGCCGAAGAAGATGAGTCCGGGCGCCGCCGGCCCCGCTCGCGCCCACACGGCAGCGGGATCACACTCACAACCGACATGAGCGACGAGCTGCAGCAGCGCGCCGCAGCCGGCGGAATAGCCCAGCTCCTGATCCCTGAAATCATGCACAAGCTCGGCGTGCCCGCCGGGGCCGAGAGCAAATCGCTGGTGACACATATTCGCGGGCTGGTCGTGCCGCGGGTACTGATCCCCACCCGCCTGCTCCGCGCCACCCTCCGCGACTGCAAGTACGATGTCCCGGCGCTCAAAAACGTGTTCCGCACCGCGAGCATGGAGCTGATCGCTTTGCGGCTCCTTGACCTCGATTCGCCGTGCGTGATCGCCATCGTGGACGACGGGGTGGTGGCCACCCGCCGGGGAAACCAGACCGCGGCCCCTCGACAGCTCAGCGCCGCTGAACAGGAGTGCGTTGAACAGGTCACGGAGTCGGACCAACCGCACCGCGCGCGGGTCGGGGAATGGACCGCGTGGGGCTGGCCCGTACCGGACCGCCCTTTTCGTCGGATTATTCTTCGCGCCGTGCCCGATGACGTATAATGTGGATATGTTGCGTTCACACGGCGGTCGCTACCCCGGCAGGGGCTCAGCGACCGCCGGACTGTTTCCGGCTCGCGAACCCCTTGCCGGTGCGAACGCTCTGGTTGAAGTCCCACTGCGCCCGGAACTCGGGACCGAAACTACCGGAGCGGGAGCTTCTCTTCACATTCGGCTCTTTACAACCGCCGGCCGGGGCGGGAAGATTTCTTAACGAACGTCCGCACGCAGAACCGCTGTGCCGGACCGACAGACCAGGAGCGCTCGGCCATGACCGACGACCGCATCCCCATGACGCGGGAAGGCTACGACAAACTGAAGGTCGAACTGGATCGCCTCCGGGGTACGGAGATGATCGAAATCACCAAACGGGTCGCCGCGGCGCGCGACCTCGGCGACCTGAGCGAGAACGCCGAGTACCACGCCGCTCGCGAAGACCAGGGGATGCTACAGGCCCGCATCAACGACCTGTCGGACCGGCTCTCGCGCGCCGTCATCGTCGATACCAGCACGCTCCCGAAAGGCACGGTCGCCTTCGGCAGCCGCGTCCGCGTCATCGA
>DASWYH010001121.1:0-3634 GCA_036405095.1 Gemmata sp.
CGAGAGCGGTCTTGTTGAGGCGCGGTGCGAGCAGTGCAAAAACCTGTTCGCGACGGACGCCGAACACACCACGTTCTTCTGCTCGCTGACGTGCGAGCAGGCCTGGCGGGCCGGGAAGAGTTTTGAGCGAATCCCGTTTTGAGGTGCTGAGTATGAACCGCGAACTCCAGCAGGCTGCCGCCCGCGCATGGGCCGCGATGGACGACCGCCGCAGCAATCTGCAGCGCATGGTCGACCAGATGGCGGGCGACAACCGCGGGCCGATGCCCGTGGGGTTCGCGCTCGACATGGTCCAGAACGTCACCGGCGACCGCAACGACGCTGTTACGGCACTGATCAACGTGGGCTGCGATTGGCTCGACACGCAGACCCAGCCGGGCGAAACGGGGGAGGTCGGCGACGCCTGCATGTGCGACGCGCGAATTCTGGTGACCTACTTGCGCGGCGAATACCTCGAGTATGCCGAAGTCTACCGCTCGCACATGCTGGAGTCTTGCGAGCGGGCTGCTCATCCTCTGGCCACACAGAACGACCGCCGGGCCGCGATGGGGTGGATGCGGTGGGTTGAAAAGGCCCAAAGTGTAATGAGCAAATGCCGGCTGATCATTGCCGCCGCGTACCCGAAGGAGCTTAAGGGGGCGCCCGATCAAGCGGCGTGAGCCGCACCGATACCGGCATGTCGCAGGACGCGGCCCCGGTTCTCCCCACGGACGGGGAGCTATGCCCGCCCTCACGCACGGACGCGCTGGGGGCGGGCTTGTTTCAAGTCCGGTTGTCCGCAACTCACCGAGCGGGTAGGATTTCCTCAAATGGAACGAACCGACAACGGCCTACTGATTGCGTTCGAGGGGATCGACGGGGCGGGCAAAACCACCCAGGTCGAGTTCCTTGAGCATTTTCTTCGTGCCGCCGGCGTGCCGTTCACTCGCTCCAAGGAGCCGACCGACGGGCCGTGGGGCCGCAAGATCCGGGCGTCCGCCGGGCGAAAGCGCATGGAGCCCGCCGAGGAACTGCACGCGTTCACCGAGGACCGTAAAGAGCACGTGCGCGACCTCATCGCTCCCGCACTCGCGCGGGGCGAGGTCGTTGTTCTTGACCGTTACTTTTACTCGACGATCGCGTACCAGGGCGCCCTCGGCGGTGACCCGGCCCGCATCGCGGCGCAGATGTTCGAGTTCGCGCCGACCCCCGACGCCGTGATCCTGATTGATGTCCCCGTCGAGATCGGGATTGCCCGTATCGAAGAGGGGCGAAAAGAGACGCCGAACAAGTTCGAGAACGTGACCCAGCTTCGCGCGTCCCGCGCCGCGTTTCGGAGCCTGCCCGAAACGTACCCGAACGTCGTCCTGATCGACGGCGCCCAGAGCGCCGAGGCAGTACGGCGCGCGGTCATGTCGACACTCATCGAAGGCGTGCTGAAGAAGAAGTTTTGCGCCAAGAGGTACGGGTGCTCGGACCCGTTTACGTGCGGCCCGCGGATCACTGGCACTTGTACTTGGGCGAACATGTGCAAGCACGCCAAGCTTTAAAAACTAGCGCAACACAACGCCGACGGCCCGCGGGTGAGCGCTCCCGCGGGCCGTTTCGTTTGATGGGGATGTCGAATCAATTAGCGCGTTCGGATGCGCTGGATCGTGAGCGACCGCGTGCGCGGCTGAACGACCCGCTGCTGCTGTACTACCACGCGCTGCTGTACCACCTTCTGCACGACCGGTTGCACCACGACGGGTTGCACTTGCTGAACCACCAGCGGCTGCACCTGCACGGTCGGGGCGCTGGGCACCACGAAGAACTGCGGCTGCGCGACCACGAGGGGCTGAGCCACCACCACGGGCGCCGCGTAGGTCGCCTGTTGCACCTTCAGTTGCTGCACCTGCGCCGGCGGGCACGCCGCGCCGCACTGCGCCCGCACTTCACCACCGGCCACCGCGAGCACCAGGGCCGCGGCCACGAGAGACAAGAGCTTCATCGGGATCACTCCGAACAGGGTTACCCCTCCCTAGTGGGAGGGTGGGATCACTCACCACTTGAACGCGGCCTTCTCCTCCGCGCTCAGCTTCTTGCGGTTGCCCGGCGGCATGGTGCCGTCGGTGACCGCTTGTTTCACGGCCGTCTTCTGACGCCCGGAGAGGGGCAGCATGGCACCCGCGGCATCGTCCGCGAACAGCGTGAACCCGCCCCCGGCACGATCCGCCTTCGCGGGCGTGTGGCAGCTCGCGCAGTTCGCCTTCGCCACCGTGAGCAGCTCCGGGCCGGCCTTCTGCGCGAGCGGGCCGCCCCCGCTCTTCGCCTCGATCGCTTCGAGCCGGCGGTCGATCGATTCGAGCAGCTCGACGATCCGCTTCCCGTCGGCGGTGCTGATCCCGGCCGGGCCGCCGTAGGTCGCGCCGTAGTACGGCACCACGAGCGGGGCCGCGTGGCTCTGCGGGGTGTAGCCGGTCACCGGCGGCGGGTTGCAGTGCGACGGATGACCCGACGCGAGCAGGACCGCGGCGCCCGCGAGGAACAGAGCGGAGCAGGTCAGGATCTTCACGGCGTCGCCCCTCCGAGGATCAACATGAGAACCGGGAACCGCTCCTCGAAGTGCTCGCGCCTGACCGGCGGCGGGTCGTCGATCAGGTAGCCCACGAGCACCGGGTCAATGACGCCCTTCGCGCGGGCGTAGGCTCGCAGGCGGGTGCGGAGCGCGTCGGGCGTGACCCCGCACTCGGCCGCGGCCTTGTCCAGGGTCACGGGTTCGTCGAGGTATCGCGACCACTGGCGCCGCACGGCCTTCGACAGCGCGGCCGGTTTGAGCCCGCACGTCTCTTCAATTGCTTCACCGAAGTCCCCGGCGTCCCGCTTGTACGCCTTGTCCAGCGGCCCGAGGTACACGCTTTCGAGTCGCTTCGCTTTGACGAGGTCGGCCGCGATCGTGACGAGCGACACACCGGTTTCGGGTGCGTACAGCCGCCGCGCGTAGTCCCGCATGGGCTTCAACCCCGCCTCTTGATGGCACCCGATGCACGAGTACCCCACGTGAACCCGGCGGTCGTTGTTCGTGCTGTCGTGGTCCGCCGCGATCGTGTCCGGGGCCGTGTCCTGCTGAGCGCCCTTTGCGTCGGACAGGTAGTAGCCCGGCAGCCCGTTGGGCAAGGTGAACACAATCTCCTCGGCGTCGTGCTGGTAGTCGTCGAGCAGGTTCGCGACGGCGTTCTTCTTGTCCGCGTTGTTGAAGCTGTCGCGCGATTCCCACCAGCCGCCCGTGAGCGTGGCGTACCGGAACACCTGACGGTTGTTCGGCGACACACCGGACACCGGGATGATTGCGGCCTGCTCGCGGTACAGCTCCTCGGCCTTCTTGCGGTCCAGCGCCGCGAGGGCCTCGGCGTCCTTGCGAGCCTTGAGCGCGAGGAAGTCGTAGTACCCGTGCCCCGCGCGGCCCGCCTGGGCGAACGTCTGGAACACGAACTCGTCCGCGCGGACGATCGGAGTGGCGGAGCCCGTGAGCGAGACGAGCCCCGCCATCTCCTGCGCCGGGAGCCACGGCCCCGCGACGAACTCCTCTTTCGCCGGCACCGCGGCGCCCGGCTCGGTGTACTCTTCGGTGGCCGTGTACGTGCGCCCGTACTGATCCACACGCTCCACCTGCCGC
>DASWYH010001122.1:0-5036 GCA_036405095.1 Gemmata sp.
CCTGAGAGCGTACACCTTGTAGCGACCGGGCGCCACGAACCAGAACCCGAACGAACCCATCCCGGCCCCAGGAACACGAGCGAGTGCGACCATGAACGAGATCCAGATCCAGGTGACGACCCCGAACGGCGACCCGCACGACATCGCGGCCCCGCTCGACATGCGGGTCGATGCGTTCGTCCGCGAGCTGATGCCGGCCCTGCGGCTGGCCAACACCGACGCCGAGGGGCACCCCATCGTGTGGCACCTGTACAGCAAGGCCAGCGGGCGCGAACTGGTGCCCGACCAGACGCTCCAGCAGAACGGGGTCCAGGCCGGGCACCGGCTCAACCTGGTCCGCCGCACCGTCGCCGGCTGACCCCCATACACACGAGGTGCCCCCGTGAACACCGACCGACCGTTCGTCATCGTCACCGCCGACGGCTCCCGGCACGAACTGGCGCTCCCCGCCGGGACCGCCGGACCGGCCCCCCACTGGCTCCCCCGCGCCCTGGGCCGACCCGCCGACCCCAGCTGGGTGCTGGTCCCCGCTGGGACCGACCCGAGCGGGGCGCCCAAGCTGCTCCTGGCCCGGCCCACTTGGGCCGCCAGTGACCCCCGGCTCCACCGGCTCAAGCTCGAGTGGACCGGGCTCCAGGAGCTGAACCGCGACAGCGACACCGTCAAGGCCGAGGTGGTCAAGATGGCCGGCGGGGCGCCCGAGGTGTACCGGTTCACCTTCCACTGCCGCGGGATCGCTGGCATCGACGCCGCCCGCGCCCCCCGGTTCGCCGAGGTCCACACCTGCATCGCCACCATCACCCACCAGTTCCCGGCGAAGCCCCCGCAGCTCCGCTGGGAGTCCGACATCTGGCACCCGAACATCCACCACCAGGGCCGCAACGTCTGCATCAACGAGATCGAGTGGCTCGCGTCCCACACGCTGGTGGACCTGTGCCGGATGCTGCTCGAGATGGTGCAGTACAAGAACTACCACGCCGAACTGGTCCCGCCGTTCCCGCTGGACCGGGAGGTCGCGGCGTGGGTGCTTGAGGTGGGCGAACCGCAAGGGCACATGAACCTGAAGAGGCGCAAGGGCACGGACGACAAGCCGTTCACCCGGCCGACCAACGCCGCACCGGTGGCCCCCGCGGTCCCGGTCGAGGCCCCGCGCCCGGCCATCCGGTTCCTGACCCCGCCCCCGGCCTCGCCCCCGGCCCCGCCGCCCTCGGCGTCCGGTAGCTCCATCCGCATCATCAACCCGCCCCGCTGACCGCGGGGCGCCCGTGTCGCGACTGCCCCCCTGAACCGAATTAGGTTGCCCAATGTCGCAGACCACCGACCGCGCCGCCCGACTCGCCGAGGAACAGCGCCGCCTGCGCGAGCTGGGGGACACGCGCAGCTTCGTCCGGGTCGAGGAGGCCGGGCTGAACCCCGACGGGGTGCCCACCGAGTACCTCGTCACGTTCGCCTGCAACGGGTACGCGCCCGGCGGCAACGGGGGGGGCGTACCCTGTGGGCACCACGAGGTGCGAATCACGTGCGGCTCCGACTTCCCCGCCACCGCACCGCGGGTCACGTTCGTCACCGCGATCTGGCACCCGCACGTGGACCGCCACAACGAGTTCACCCTGCCCCCGGAGGCGTGGCGCGCCGGCTCCCACCTTGTGGACGTGTGCCGGGTGCTGTACGACGTGATCCGCTACCGGTCCTACACCCGCACTCCCGCGCGGGCCGCGAACCCGCAAGCTGCGCAGTGGGTGCGGGAGGTGGCCGAGCCCGAGGGGCACGTGAACCGGGACCAGGGAAAAGCCCTCGACTCGCGCCCGTTCCCGATTCCGGTTTCAACGAGTCCGGAGCGCGCCGCCCGCGCGCGTGTGGCCGCAGTTCACGAGGACGACGCAACCGAGGTGCTCGCGCCCGCCGTGGAACCGCCAAGCCCGCAGGCGGCTCCGGACCCGATGCTCGCGCTCAACGTGAGCGGGCGCGACCTGATCCGCACCGAGGTGACCAAAACCGCACCCAACGGGCGCCCGACCGAGTACCGGGTCACGTTCCTCACCGCCGGCGTGACCCACTGCGACGCGCACCGGAAGCCGATGTACGCCCACTCCCACACGGTGCTGATCCGCCAGGAGCCCACCGACGCCGAGCCCACGGCCCAGTTCCAGACCCCGATCTTCCACCCCAACATCCCGGACGACGGCCGCGGGTTCCAGTTGCGGGCCAACTCCCCGATCGACCTGTGCCGGCGGCTCTACCGGCTGATCGGCTACCAGGACTACAACCTGCGCGCGGAACAGGTCCGCAACCGGAAGGCCGCCCGCTGGGTCGATGAGTACGCCGAAATCTCCGGCTCCATCGCCCTGATCCGCGACATGGAGACGCGGCCGTTCCCGGACCCGTTTACGGTCCCCCCCGAGCCGACACAAGCGCCCAACGCAGTACCGCGGGCACCCGGAGCACAACCCATCGAACTACCGGCCCGCGCGCTCCCCCCCACACTCCCGGCCGGTCGCGAAAGCGGGCAACCGATCCGGCTGGGCACGGCGCAATCGGCCCAGGCGGTTCCGCCGCGGCAGGGAATCCGGCTGCTCCCCCCCTCCCCTCCCCCGCCGGTCCCGGCCGCCGCGAGCGCGCCCGCACTTGCGGGCGCGCGCCCGGAGCTGGCGAGCACCCGCCCCGGTCTCTCGGTCGGGTTCACCGCGCTCGTCACCTACGAACTCCGCGACACGACCCGGGTCGAGGTGGTGATCCCACAGGTCGCGTGCGCCGGGATGGTCGAACACGCCAAGGAGAGCAACCGGCGCGAGGTCGAGGTGGCCGGGTTCCTGATGGGCACCCTCGAACGGGTGCCCGGGCGGGACGCGGACCACCCCGACCTCCGGGTCACGGTCACCGACGTGCTCCGCGCCCGGTCCCGCAACCAGACCGTCGCCGAGGTCGAGTTCGGGGTCGAGGTGTGGCAGGAGCTGGAGGCCCAGTCCGAGCCCCTGGAGCGCCAGGGCAAGGTGCGCCTGGGGTGGTATCACACGCACCCGAACCAGGGCATCTTCTTCTCGCCCCCCGATCTCAACAGCCACCTCGAGTGGCGCCAGCCGCACCAGTTCGGGCTGGTCATCGACCCCCGCAACATGGAGTGCGGGCTGCTCCACTGGACCCAGTTTCCCCCGAACCCCGACGACCGCCGCGCGCTCCCCCGGTTCATCAGCGCCCCGATCCTCTTCGCACTCCAACCGGGGCTGCTCCCCGGAGGCCCCCCGAGCCGCGCCCCAGCGCCCGCCCGCCCGCCCGCCGTTGGGCCGGTCCGGGTGATCCCGCCCCGACCGCCGTTGCACAAGTTGCGGTTCTGGGGCGCGGTCGGCGTCTGCCTCACCGTTCTGTGCGCGCTGGGCCTGTTCGCGGGCGAGGTCCTCACCTGGGCGCGGTTCCCGCTGAGCCCCCAGCTCCTCGTCGCGCTCGGCACGGTCTCCGGTTTGTGGGTGCTCGCCCGGCTCTGGAACGCCCAGTTCTTCCACCCGAACCCGGCGGAACCCGAGCCGGAAGGCGAGGACGGTGAGCTCCCGGCCCGCTTACTCGGCGTGCTCCTGGCGCTCGCCGGGTTGTGCGCGTTCGGCGCGTCCGCCGAGTTGCTCGGCAAGGTGCCACCGCCCCCGGTCGTCATGCTGCTCACCCTGCTCTTCGCGGCGGCGGCGTTCGCGTACCTGGAGATGCACCTCTCCGGGGCGTTCGTCGGCCCCGGGCACACCGAACAAGCGATCGTCGCCGCGGTCGGGCGCCGAACCAGCGCGACCGGGGCCGCGTTCCAGGCGGGCGCCGGGCGGCTCTGGCGGTTCGCCGCGCAGGGCCTCCGGGCGGCCCTACCCGTGTTGCGGTGGGTGCTCGCGATCACGCTCATCGTCACCGCCGGGGCCGTCTTCGCCGGGGTCGTCCTGGACTTCGCCCGGGCGGGGGCGTGGCTCCCTGCGGGGCTCTGGTTCGGCGGCGCCCTGGTGCTGGTCGCGGTGGCGATGCTGTGCGTTTACCAGCGGGAAAGCGCAAAGGAAACAACCCGTACCGGCGTGCTGGCCCAACCCGCCGTCCGCCTCATTGATTCCCCGGCCCCGCTGACCGCCGACACACCCAACCAGGGAGACCACCACGATGGCACTCGTGCGCGTTCTGAACAATAACCGGAACCCGGGGCCTGACGACGCCCCGAAGTTGGCCCCGCCGTTCGGCGACGGGCTGCTCACCCGGCGGTTCCGGGCCACGAACGAGAACCCCCTGCCCGGGGACTGCGACGTGGCGTTCCTCCAGAGCGCCTACCGCACCGTCGTCGCGCACCTCAAGGAGGACACCACCCGCGAGCACGGCGGGCTGCTGCTCGGGCTCGAACTGCCCGCCCCCGGTGGCGGCCGGACCGTGTTCGTGCTCCACGCGCTGCCCGGCGCCGGCACCAAGGGCAGTTCCGTGTCCCTGACCTTCACCCCGGAAACGTGGACCGAGTTCGACCGGCTCACCGAAGCCTACGACAAGACCGTGCTGCGGCTCCGCCGGGTCGGGTGGTACCACTCGCACCCGCGGATCGCCATCTTCCTGTCCCAGTGGGACCTGGACGTGTGCCAGGACTTCGACCGGCCCACCGATGTGGCGCTCGTCGTGGACCCGGTGGGCAACAAGGGGGCGTTCTTCGTCCGCGGGACCGCGGGGTACCGGCCGGGGTCGCCGCAGGGGTTCGTCGAGGTCTGCGACCTGCACCCCGAAACCATCGTCACGTGGGAGAACGTGACCGCGACCACGTCCCCCGCGCCGCTCCCCTACCCGCCGACCGTGCCCCCGCGCCCCGAGCCGGCACCCCAACCGGTCCCGGCGCCCGCGCCGCCGGCGGGAGAGACGCCGGTCCCCGTAACCAACTGGTGGCCGACGATCGCGGCCGGGATCGTCGCCGCGGTCGGGCTGGTGGGCTGGGCCTCGGCGTGGTCCGACGCGCAGAAGGCCAACGGGCTGGTCCACTCGCTCAACGAGGAGACCATCAAACTCAACAAGACCGTGGACCGCGCCGAAGCGGCCAAGTC
>DASWYH010001123.1:0-3332 GCA_036405095.1 Gemmata sp.
TTGCTGACCTTCACTTCGGCTTTATTCGGACCGGGGTAGCCGGCTCTGAGCCACGCGAGGAGCAACTTGTACTCGCGACTCATGGGGGTGAACAGCCGCCCGCCCTCGTGCGGCGTTTGGCCCGTTGCCTTGCGGAGCAACAGGCTCTCTTCGGGGTTCGTCCGGTCGAGTCGGCGCCCGTCGAACTCGCGCGTGATCCATTTATAATCCTGGTCCGGTGCGAACCCGCGGAGCGACAACCGGAACCCGTTCTGCCCGGCCCCTTTCCCATGACACGCGCCCTGATTGCACCCGGCCTTCGTGAACAGCGGGACGATGTCCGCGGTGAACGACGGCACCTCGTTCGCGAGCGCCCCGGCGGGCGCCACACTCACGACGGCCACCGCGAACAGGTAGGAGAACCTTGGCATATCCGGGCTCACAGCGAAGAGAGGGCACACGGCGGACCGGGGGCAGGTGCCCGGTGGAGGCAGGCGCTTTCAATCTGCCCTTTGAGTTTAAGCCGAATTGCGGGCGCGAACAAGCAGAAATCAGGATCGAGTCGGGTGAGGGTGTGCCGCGGGTACGGGGACAGAAAGGCAATAGAGCGCACCGGGGGTAGGAGCTTTGGGGGACTTTGTGGCCCACGGCCCCACTACTCAGCCAGTGCGGAATCGGCCCAACTGCCGAGGTAACCCCGCAGCGCCGGGGCCTCTGCCGACTTGTCGCGCAGGAGCGCCCGCGCGTTCGCCACCCGTTCGGCTTCCTGCTCGGGGCTCAGGTCGCCGGTCATCACGCGGGTGCGGAGGAACACGAAGTAGGTGTCGAGGGCGTCGCACAGGCACCGGTCGTTGATCGCCTGGAGTTGACCCTCTTGATACAGTCGGTCAACGTGTACGGCGGGCGGGGCGGGCTTCCGGCCGGGTTTGCCCAGTAACTGGGCGAGCACATCCAGACCGCCCGCGAGCGGGGCCGCGCCGAAGTTGGTGAACCAGTCCGTCAGGTCGATCGGTCCGCGGTAACGGTCACGCGCCAGGTAATAGTCGCGCGCCTGGATGCCGTACCGGAAGGCCGCCAATTCCAAGAGGGGCAAGTCGAACCCGCGCCCGTTGAACGTTACCAGTCGGGCCTTGTAATGCGTGACCCCGAACCAGAACTGGTTCACGATCTCGCGCGGCCGGAAGTGTGGCTCATCGAGGCACTTGAAGTTGAGCAGACTGAAGTCCGGCGCCACACGGAGCACGCACGCCGCCACGGGAACCTGAAACCCGATTGGGATCGGTTCGCCCCCGGCGCGCGCCCGCTGGATCGCCTCGTCGGGGGTTAAATCTTCGCCGGGGTGCTTCACGGCCGCGAGCAACCGCCCGTCGGGGACGCTCGCGCTGTTCACCACGAGGAACGCGGTGCGCGTTCCGGTTTCCGTGGACGTGGTGCGCGCGTTCGTTTCGGCGAGGGTCATGCGGGTGGCACCTAGACAGCGGTTCATCTTGTACTGTCGTCAGAACTGGGACCGCGGTCAACTCCAAGCCCCGCAAACAGAGCCCCCCGTGTGGCGCCCCCGGGCCGCACATTCCGGCTGTGCCGCCCGGATGGGCTGTGCGGGCGGCGCGAGCGCCCACAGATCGGGCTTGCCCCGGATGCAACCGGCGCGCACACTACCAAACTTGGCCCGGCGCGGCCAACGGCCGAAGGAACAAGGGCTTGCCATAACATCCTTTTATATCAAAGGGTTAGCGTCATAGGCGCCGAAAGCCCTGGGACCGATACGGGCGCCCCTTGAAACCGTCCGGAAGGATTTCGATGTCGCTGGACCGGATCGACGCGCGACGGATCGCGATCATTAAACCGAGCGCGCTGGGGGACATCGTTCATTCGCTTCCCGTTCTGACGGCCCTCCGCGTGAGGTTCCCGGCGGCGCGCATCACCTGGGTCGTGAACACGGGACTTGAGTCACTCATTGCCGGCCACCCGGACCTGACCGACACCCTTCCTTTTGAGCGCGGCGCGTTCAAGGGGCTGCGCGGCGCGCTCCGCACCGCGTGGGCGTTCGCCGGGGAACTGCGGCGCCGCCGGTTCGACCTCGTCATCGACATGCAGGGGCTATTGCGGAGCGGACTGATGACCTGGGCCAGTGGGGCACCGTACCGGGTCGGGTTCCGCAACGCCCGCGAGGGCAGCCGGTACGCGTACACGCACAAACTTGCCGCGCCCGGCAAGACCGAAGGACACGCCGTCGATCGTATGTGGGTCGTGGCCGAGGCGTTCGGGGTCGGGCACCTGCCGAAAACGTTCCGCGTGCCGCTCCGCGCGCCGGAACTCGACGCGGCACGAACGGAACTGGCTGGGCTGCCGCGCCCGTGGGTCGTGGTGGCGGTCGGGGCGAAGTGGGTGACGAAACGCTGGCCGGTCGGGCACTTTGCGGAACTGCTCCGGCGCGCGGGCGCGCACTTCGGCGGCTCGGCGGTGCTCATCGGCGGGCCGGAAGATTCGGCGCTCGCAAAAGAAGTTTGCGCAAACCTGCCGGGCGCGTCGCTCGACCTCACGGGCAAGACCTCGCTCCCGCGCCTGTCCGCGACCCTTTCGCTCGCGGACGCGATGGTCGGCAACGACACCGGGCCGCTCCACCTCGCCGCGGCGCTCGGGGTTCCGTGCGTCGCCCCTTATCTCTGTACGAAGGTCGCCTGGCACGGGCCGTACACGCAGGCCGCCAGTTGCGCGGACACGGCCGTTCCGTGCGGCGGGAGCTACATCAAAAAGTGTCCGAACATGGTCTGCATGCCGGAACTGACGGCGGACCGGCTCTGGCCCAAACTGGCGGAGGTTCTCGACACATGGCAGCGCAAACACAGCTCCCGTTCCGCCTGATCCTCGCGAGCGGTTCGTGGGGCCGCCGGTGGTTGATGGAGCAGGCCGGTTACCCCTTTGGAGTGAAGCCCTCGAACATCGATGAGCCGACAGAGGCCCGACTCGGCGACTGCCGCCACTACGTCGGCGAACTCGCGTGGCTGAAGGCCGAAGCCGTCGCGCTGAAAGAACCCGACGGGCTCATCATCGCCGCGGACACGGTGGGCTGGCTGCACGGAAAAGTGGTCGGCAAGCCCGAAGACGAGGCCGACGCGCGGCGCATCATCAAGTCGCTTTCGGGAACCGTTCACGAACTCTGGACCGGGGTGTGCCTGTGGCACCGCCCCTCGGATTACCAACTCTGCTGGCAGGAACGGAGCCTCGTACGGTTGGCGCCGCTCTCGGACGCCGAAATCGACGCTTACCTGAAGACGCGCAAGTGGGAAGGGTGCAGCGGCGCCTACGCGATCGAGTTTCCGCACGACCCATACATTACGGTCGAAACCGGG
>DASWYH010001124.1:0-2047 GCA_036405095.1 Gemmata sp.
GGCCGCGGTCCCAGGGGCGCCGTCACTTCTTGTTCAGGTACTTGTCGAACCACGCCAGATCCCACTCCATCTTTGCAGTGCGGAACGAGAGCGCGCCGAGCCCGTGCGGCTGGTTCGGGTACACGCACAGTTGCGTCGGCACCTGCTTGTACTCCTTCAGCGCACGGTACAGCATCCGGCTGTGCCCCGGGGGGCAGCGCTCATCGTTCCCGCCGACGTGGATCAGTGTCGGTGTCGTCACATTTCCGAGGCCGTAGGTGGGCGAGGTCTTCTTGTAGATGCCGGGTTGTTCCCACGGGGTGCCCTTCTTGAACACGACCGGATACGCGGGTTCGTCGTTGAAGCCCCATTCGGCCACGGTGTCGAGGATGCCGGCGCCGCTCGACGCGGCCCCGATCTTCACCGGCGGGTCTTTCAGCGTGATCAGGCAGTTGGTCAGATACCCGCCGTTGCTCCACCCCATCACCGCGATCCGCTCGGGGTCCGCGATGCCCTCTTTGATGAGGTGCTGGATCCCGGCGACGATGTCCTTCACCTCGATGTCGTTCTCGTTGCCGATCAGGTCCGTGACGAACTTGTCGCCGTAGCCGGTCGAGCCGCGGTAGTTCGGGCACAGCACGGCGTACCCCTTGGCCGCGAAGTAGAGCCGCCCGTTGTGCGGGTCGAACCGCAGATCATTGGGGCTCGAGGTGGTCGGGCCGCCGTGGATCGCGACCACGAGCGGCAGCGGTTTGTCACCCTTTTTCCAGCCGTATGGGAGTTCGAGCGGCCCGCCGACGCTGCTCCCGTCGGGCGCGTTCCAGGTCACGTGCTGGACGCTCGGGAACTTCCAGTCTTTGGTGTGTGCGTTGATGTTCGTCAACCGCGTTTGCGGGGGAACCGGCCCCTTCGGATTTGCGTCCAGCTTGTACAAGTCCGGAAACCCTTCCGGCGAAGAAAGTAGCAGCACCTTCGGCCCGACACGATCGCTCCGCTGGGACGGCAGGCACGCGAAGCCGTAAGTCACGAAATTGTCCAACAGGTAGCGGTTCGCGGTCGTGACCGTGCTGTCGTTGGGTTTGAACGTGTATTCATCCACACCGATGCTGCCCTGGAACTCGGTCAGGAAGCAGAGCGTATCCGCCGAGCGCCACTCAATCGGGGTGCCGTACCCGCGGACGTGGGGAAGTTTGGACCCGCGGGGCATGCGGTACGTGCCCCACGTCCCCCCTTCCGAAGCGCCGATGATGATTTCCGCCGGGTGGGCGTCGAAGATCGCACAGAACGCGTAGCGCGTGCCCTCCGGGTTCCACGCCAGCCCTTCGAGCCACGCGTGCGGGCTCGCGGCCTTCGCGCGGTACACATCCGTCGGCGGGGTGGTCACCTTCCCGGCCTCCCACACATCGACGCGGGACTCGCCCTCGGACCGGATGACGGTGTCGTCGAGCGCGGAGACCATCGCGACCTTCTTGCCGTCCGCGGTCACCGCGAACTCGCGGATGTACCGGCCGTTGGCGAGTACCTCTTGCGGCTCGGCCTTCGGGTCGATGCGGAACAGCTTGCTGACGGTGCGCGTGCCGTGCCCGTACTCGATCTTGGCGAACTTGGCGCGCAGCTCGGCGAACTCGCCCTTATCGGTGACGGTGTCATCAACGGTGTAGAACACCGCGTCGGCTTTCGGGGCGTAATCGTAGGCCACCACGCCGCCTCTCACGCTGGTGACCGCTTCCGGTTTCCCGTCGAGCGGCACCTTCCACACCTGGGTCTTGCCCTTGCGGTTCGCGAGGGCGTACACCGCTTTCCCGTCCGCGGACCATTTGGGGTGCCGGTCGTTGGCGCGGTCGGTGGTGAGTTGCTTCGGCTCCCCTTTGCCGTCGGCGCCCACGACCCACAGTTCGGTGGCCCTCCGGTCGCTCTTCTTGTCCCAGGTGGCCAGGCAGTACGCGACCTGCTTGCCGTCCGGCGAGAGGGCGATTTCGGTGATGGTGTTAACGGAAGCGTAATCGGCGGGAACGATGTCATGCGTCCGCTCGGGCGCGGCCGACAGCCGGCCCGCGGCAACAACGAA
>DASWYH010001125.1:0-1716 GCA_036405095.1 Gemmata sp.
CCGATCGTATCACGCCGCCGCGAACTTCTCGCGGAGCTTGTCGAGGTACTTCTTGCTCTGCGCGGTCACCTCCCAGGCGTGCGGCCAGAAGCACAGGTCCACGCACCACCAGTCGTGCGGCACGCCCGCGTTCAGCAGCGCCGGCGCGAGCTTGTCGAAGTCGAGTTTGCCCGTCCCGAACGGGTTGTGCGTGCTGGTGTTGTGCTCGTTCAGGCTGCCGTCGCTGTCGATCACGTGGACATGGGTGATCCTCCCCTTGAGCTTCTCCAGGAGTTCCAGTTCGCCGCCGGGGAGAACCTCCTTCGCTCCGCTCTGGTTCGCGCCGACCACCGCGCACATGTGGGCGTGGCAGGTGTCGTACAGCACCCCGAAGTTGTTGTTCCCCTTCGCGCGGACCGCATCGACCAGTTGAACGATCTCGCTGGGCTTGTTGAACGCGAAACCGGGCTCGAACTCCCAGCAGATGTTCATCCCGTAGTCGGCCGCGATCTTGCTCGCCTTGTCCCACACCGACGCGATCCGGTCGAGCCCTTTCGCGGCGCCGAGTTCCTTGCCTTCTTTCTCGAAGTAGTCCGGCCCGATCACGGTATCTACGCGGATCGTCTTCACGTCAAGGTCCGCGGCGAACGCGGCCCAGCCGAGGAACGCGGTCAGGTAGGCGTTGGGGTTCTCGTCCACAATCGACGTGCCCGGGTTCTTGAACGCCCACAGGTCGACCGCGATGCCCGACAGCGCGAGGCCGTGGTCGGCGATCTCTTTGCGCAACTTCTGTCGGCTCGCCTTGGTCGGGTGCGAAACCGGGCTCGGGTGCGGGCCGAAGCTGCCCAGCTCAACCCCGTCGTAGCCCAGGTCTTGCAGCTTGTGCAGGATCACGTGGAAGTCGTTCGTGGGCTGTTCCTGGTTGAACAGGTACGCCCAGGTGCCGATCGAGATGCGTGCCTTCGCCATAACCAAAAACCTCTCAAAACATTGGGGAGAGCAGGACGTTTCCGCGGTGCCGGTAATTATAGTGGGCGTCCCTCAAATCACCCGACCTCGACGGGAGTTGTTCGGGACACTATGCTCCTCTTTCTCCCTCGCGTGGCGCGTCTGTTCTAAGGTGATTCATCTGACAGACCGAAACGCTGAGCGAGCCGCCGGAAGTTCGTTTCTAGCTTCGACTTTCGGCGACGGCAAGACGGAACCCGGGACCCCATGCCGATTTCGCGCCCGTGCGCCCAACCACCACGCCCCTGTCGGAAGAAATGTCAAATTTCGGGTTGTGGCGCAAGTTCTTCCCTCCAGACGCGAACTATTGGGAAGCCGCCGTGTCTGGTAGGGAGTCGGCAGGAAGAAGGAAATTGAGAACATGACAACCACAAGCAGCACGCGCAACAGCACCGCACTCCGAACTCCGAAGCGCCTCACGAAGCGGGTGGTTCTGGCGGGCCGCTTCGCGCTGGCCGCGAAGTTAACCGAACAGCTCCGCCAACTCGGATGGGAGGTCCACACGGTGCCCACCGGCCACGACGTCCACACCACGGCCGCGGCCACGGACCCGCACGCGGTTCTGCTCCCGGAGGCCGGGAGCGACGAGAGCGGCTACCTCGCGTGCGCGAAGCTCCGCCGCACGCAACCGGACCTGAAGGTGGTCGTGGTGGGCTCGGAGCGCACCCCGCGCCGCGAGGCGCTCGCGCTGTTCGTCGGCGCCGGGTTCGTGACCGAGACCGACGGCGT
>DASWYH010001126.1:0-6183 GCA_036405095.1 Gemmata sp.
GCCGCTAACGTGCGCCCGCCGCTCCGCTCCGCGACCCGCGCCAGCAAGAACGGCGTGACCCCCGCGCCGGTGACGCCCGCCACCCGCGCGGCTTCCTCGGCCTCGCGCAGCCACCCGTCGAACTCGTGCCCCGGCACCGCGACCGCCGGCGGGCACGGCTGCGCGAGCACCGCCCCGGCCCCGCCCATGCGCACGTGCGCGCGGAACAGCGCCGCGGCTTCTGCCGGGGTGTCGACACGCGCCGATACCGGGAGCGGGCGCCCGGCCCCCTCGGCGCGCACGTAAAACTGCGGGAACGTGTCCGTGCGGTAGCCCACCACGGGCACGCCGAGCGTTTCGAGGATCTCGAGCGTCCGCGGCAGGTGCAGGATGCTTTTCGCCCCCGCGCACACCACCAGCACCGGGGTGCGCGCCAGTTCGGTCAGGTCGGCCGAGATGTCGAACGGCTCCGCCTCGCGGTGCGCGCCGCCGAGCCCGCCGGTTGCGAACACCCGAACCCCGGCCGCGTGCGCCAGCGCCATCGTCGCCGATACGGTGGTCGCCGCGTACTGCTTCAGCGCGACCGCCGCTCCCATGTCGCGCCGGCTCGCCTTTCGCACGCCGGGCACCCGCGCCAGGGCCTCGAGTTGCGTACCCGAGAGCCCCACGGTTGGAACGCCGTCCAGAATCGCGATCGTCGCCGGGACCGCTCCGCCGCCCCGCACCGCGGCTTCCGATTCCAAGGCCGTTTCGAGGTTGACCGGCCACGGCAGCCCGTGCGCGATGAGCGTCGATTCGAGCGCGACCACCGGGCGCCCGGCCGCCAAAGTAGCACGCACCTCGTCGCAAACTGCTAACCACTCTGGTATTGTGTGCGTCTGGTTCAATTTCAGATACCGGGCGAAAACGTTAAGGTCCGCATCGACAGCCCGCGCGCCAGAAAGCATAATGCCAGCTATGGAACCGGGACACGAGACCGAATCTCCCCCGACCGCCGACGAAACCCCCATGCCCATTCGGGTGAACCTGGAGGTTCCGGCGCCCGCGGCGCCGCGCCCGCCGGTGCCCCTGGAGCCGACGGCGGCGCTCGTACTGAAACGGATCGCGGCGACTGACGGGCCGTGGTTCCCGGCCCGGTTCGCGGCCGAAAGCGGTGCCCCGCGGGACAGCCTCGACGACCCCCTGACCGAACTCCGGGTCGCGGGCCTGATCCTGGCGACCGAGTGGGTGCGCGGGGTGGGTCAGGGGTACGCGCTCACCCCGGCGGGCCGGGCCACCGTCGCGGACGCCAGCGCAGTGGAGCGCCTGGAGCAGGGCACCCCCGTCGCAGAGGTCGCGGTCATCGCGCGCGCGGCGCAAGGCGCCCCGGGCGCGGCGGACCCCGGAGCGGAGGCCCCCGAGGGGCCGGAACTCGCGTTCCGCCCGCCGGTCGTCGTGCCGGCCCTCCTGATGGCGAACGCGATCTGGTTCTTCATTTGTGCCGTGTGGGGCATCCGCTGGGGGCTGACGCTCGTGCGGAGCCTGAGCGAAGGGCACCCGGAAATCTTGCACCGGTTCGGCGCGGTGCGCGGCCTCGATCTGCTCGCCGGGGAGTGGTGGCGGCTCTTCACCTGTTGCTTCGTTCACGTCGGCGCGCTGCACCTGCTCGGGAACATGTTCGCCCTCGCGATGATGGGGCCGCTCGCCGAACTGCTCTGGGGCCGGGGGCGGCTGCTGCTCATCTACGTGTTCTCCGGGTTGGCCGGGAGCGCGCTGGCGATGGCGATCCGCCCGGACGCGCTGTTGGCGGGCGCGTCGGGGGCCATCTGGGGCGTCCAGATGTCGCTGTTCGTGTGGCTGTTCACGTTCCGCAGCAAGCTCCCGACCGACGTGGCGGCGGACTGGTTCCGGCGGCTCACCGTGGTGTTCCTGCTCAACGCGGCGGTGAGCTTTTTGCCGAACGTGAGCTGGGAGGGGCACCTGGGCGGCGGGCTCGCCGGGCTGCTCACCGCGGCGCTGCTGAACGTGGCCCGGTTCGGGGACCGCCCCCGGCGGCTCGGCGCGGGGCTGCTGCTCGTGCTGCTCCCGGTGCTGTGTGTGATGGGCCTGGCGGGCGCGATGGGTGCCAAAGGCATGCCCGGTTGGCAGCGGATTCACAAGTACCTCGCGGACCGCGCCGCGCACGAGCACGCGCTCCGCACCGCGGCGGAAAAGGAGGAGCGGCTCAGTGCGGCCTGGGTCGAGTACAACGCCGCGGTCGGGGTCCTGGCGCCGCCCGGCCTGCAGCTGACGAAGGTCGGCGGGGCGCTAGTGAACCTGTTGCCCGATGAGCGTGAAGCGGTGCTCCTGCTCCGGGACCCGGAGCGGACCCCGCAGCAGACCGCCGCGGTCCGGATCAAGCTCCAGAAGCGGAAACAGGTCACCGGGGAGGTCGCCGCCCGAATGGGAGGTGACCCGGTCGGGGTGGGCGTGCTCGACGAGCGGCGCGCGCGGGCGCACCGGCTCGCGGTGGCGCGGGGCGCGTCGCTCGAACTGCTGCTCCGGATGATAGACACGCCGGGGGTACCGGCGGTCCCGGCGTGGGACGAGTGGGAGAAAGAGCGGCTCCGGGCCGATCGCCTCGGGGAGGAGTTGAAGAGGAAATGATGCGATTGGGCCGGAAGGGGCCAATGAGGAGCGGTGGCGCGTGCCGATATATCGCCCGATTTCGCACCCCTCCCGCTTCCGGGTCACGGCCCATAAATGCTCTGGGTTTCGGTCACCAGGAAGCGGGGCGAGCGCCACAACTCCGAAAGCATGCGGCGCCAAGGTCACTTGTCAGCTTGAAGCCCATTTCAAGCGCCGGCAAGTTGGAGCTACAGATCGCGGCCCGTCTAGCGCTCAGCCTTGGCCCGCTTTGGTACCTTGAGCCCGTCTTTTCGAGCTTCCGAGAGGCTGATTGCGATCGCCTGCTTGCGGTTCGTGACCTTTTTTCCGGAGCCGCTTTTCAGCTTCCCGTTTTTGAACTCGTGCATCACTTCGCCGATCTTCTCTTGGGCGTTCTCACTGTATTTACGTGCCATGACTCGGCCTTCTTGGAACGTGTGAGGCGAAAAACCACATACCTTTTTGTTGCAGTTGGTGTGCCAAGCAGCCAGTGTTTTTCGTTTGCTCGCGAAATGTAACAAGTCAAGAGTATCGTGATTAATTTTGCTTTCTGGTTGTTTTTCACTTCGAGACGGGTACGATCTCGACTTTGTGAACTTAGCGGCAAAGTAGGTGGACACTGCCCCTAACCTGTCGTAATTCACAGTTAACCAATAGCGGACAGGGGACATTTTCACCTTCTCCGCCGGGGCGGACCGGTCGAAAGCTCACGTTTCTCAACCGGACTCGCTCGCCCAACGCGGTTACTTTGTCCCCAGCCGATCCGAAGCTGCCGTTCGTGGGCTTCGTGCGGTCGGGTGGCATCGGGCCGCAGCGTTCAGTGCTCGGCACAACTCCCCCAGGTCGGAGGCCGATAGTGGATCACCATCCCCCGGCAGCGCCCGCAACAGCAACGGGCCAGAAGTCGCCCAACGATTCGTACATCGCACGCGGCATCGCGGGCGCCTCGGTCGGGCTCGGGTTCTTTTCCGCCTGCATCTTTTGGTGGACCCCGATGACCTCGATCCTGTCGACGGTCGGGCTCGTCCTCGGGCTGATCTCGCTCGCCCGCGGCGTGAAGGGCGGGCTCCGCGGCGAGAACTACGCGATGGTCGGCACCCTGTTGTGCGCGACCAGCCTCGCGATCACGGTTACGCTGAACCAGGGGCTGCGGTACGCACAGTGGGACACGCTCCCGCTGCTCTGGTGAGTTGGGGTGGACGAGGAACAGGGCGAAATGAAAAAGGGAAATTGACAGGGCGGTGGGTGCTCCGCGTTTGGTGTTTCCCTTTTGAGTTTTAACTCCGCCGCAGGCGGTGAGGTGGTTCGCAATGCCCCAGATCTTCCCGAAGGCGCTGAACCCGATCGCCAAGATGCTCGTGCTGGCCGCGCCACTCATGGCCGGCGGCGCGGGGGTTGGTGGGGCCGCGTTCTACCGGTCCGGTTACGCAACCGGGGTGGAAGAGATCCGGCCGCAGCCGGTCGCGTTCAGTCACGCGCACCACGTCGGCCAACTCGGCATCGACTGCCGGTACTGCCACACGTCCGTGGAGAAGTCCGGGTTCGCCAACGTGCCGCCCACCAAGACCTGCATGAACTGCCACCAACAGATCTGGCAGGGGGCCGACCTCCTGGCGCCGGTGCGCAATAGCTACAAGGAAGACAAGCCGCTCGACTGGCTGCGGGTCCACAACCTGCCGCACTACGCCTACTTCAACCACTCGATCCACGTCGCCAAGGGCGTCGGGTGCCAGTCGTGCCACGGGCGGCTCGACCAGCAGAACCTGACCAAGCAAGAGAACACGCTCCTCATGGAGTGGTGCATCGCGTGCCACCGGGCGCCGGAGAAGCACCTGCGGCCGAAGAGCGAGGTGTTCAGCATGACCTACGACGTGTCGCGCCTGGAAGAGGCGTCGGGTGCGGAGAAGCCAGGGCCGAAGAAGTGGGTCGCCGAGGACTTCCCGCACAACGGGAAGATGGCCGACGGGTCGATGAGCCCCCACATCGGGCAGCCCCGCCCGACCTCCCAGAAGGAAATGGGACTGTTCCTCAAAGAGCAGTACCACGTGCGCGACGCGGTGACGCTCACCAACTGCTCCATGTGTCACCGGTAAGGGAAAGTTGTCAGTCGTCAGTCACCAGTTGTCAGCCGGGCGCGGCCTCCGCTCCCGCTGGCAACCGGGCTGCCGGAACAGGGCTGGTTCTGACCGAACACTGATCGCTGAGAACTGATCACTGAGGGTAGCAATGAAACCCGACAGCACGGAAACGCCTGCGGCCGATCCCGTCCCGGCGCCGGTCATGTGGCGCGGGATGGAGGAGCTCGCGGCCACAGCGGAGTTCCAGACCGCTGCGCTCAACGAGTTCCCGGAGGGGGCGTCCGAGTTCACCGACGAGCCGAGCCGCCGCCGGTTCCTCGCCCTCATGGGGGCGTCGCTCGCGCTCTCGACCGGGGTCGGGTGCAACCTCCGCCCGGCGGCCCAGCGCAAGATCCACCCGTACACGACGCAGCCGGACGAGCTGACCCCGGGCGTGCCGCTGTACTTCGCCAGCGCCGCGCCGCTCGCGGGCTACGGGCAGGGCGTTCTGGTTCGCAGCAACGAGGGCCGGCCCACCAAGGTCGAAGGCAACCCGGACAGCCCGTCGAGCCTCGGCGGGGCCGGGCTCCACGCGCTCGCGTCGGTGCTCGATCTGTACGACCCGGACCGCTCGCGCGGGGTCACTCACCGCGGCCTCCCGTCCGGGTACGAGGAGGCGCTCGCCGCCCTGCGTGCGAAGTTGTACCCCGGCGGCGCCGCCAACACGGGCGTGGCGCTGCGGATTCTGACCGAGACGGTCACCTCCCCGACGCTCGGCGCGCTCATTGGGAAGTTGCTGTCCGTTTTCACCGCCGCGAAGTGGGTGCCGTTCGACGCGATCAGCAGCGAGAACTCGCGGGTCGGGGCCGCCAAGGCGTTCGCCGTGCCGGGCGAGTTGCCGCCCGTTCTGCACACCACCTACGATTTCGCCAAGGCGGACGTCGTTCTCTCGCTCGACGCGGACTTCCTCCTGAGCGGGCCGGGGCACGTGCGCTACGCCCGCGACTTCGCCAGCCGGCGCAAGATCCGGGAGTCGGGGGCGACCCTCGACACGCTGAAGAAGGGCACGCGGCCGGGCGAGGGCGTCCAGGCCGATGCGGTGAGCCGGTTGTACGTGGTCGAGAGCATGCCGACCAACACCGGCGCCGTTGCGGACCACCGGCTCCCGCTGAAGGTGTCCCAGCTCGAAGCGTTCGCCCGCGAGCTGGCCAGGGAACTCGGCGTGCCCGGTGCTCCGGGTGGTGCCCTCCCGGCGGACGCGACCCTTGCGAAAGAGTGGATCAAGCCGCTCGCGGCCGATCTGAGGGCGCACGAGGGGCGGGCGATCGTCACCGTGGGCGATCACGCACCCGCCGCGCTCCACACCCTCGTGTACGCGATCAACGCGCACCTGAAAAACATCGGGAGCACCGTTCACCTCGTCGGTTCGCCCGAAGAGGCGCTGGTGTTTGACGACGCCGCGCACCGGGCCGCGATCAAGAAGGCCCGCGACGGAAAGAAGGAGCCGCAGTTCGCCTCCCAG
>DASWYH010001127.1:0-5297 GCA_036405095.1 Gemmata sp.
CCGCGGTCCCAGGGAAGCTTCGCAACGGAAGGCGAACGACAACTCGGGCGCTCGCGCCGGAGAACCGGAAGAACCGTCCGCTCAAGCGCAACCGTTGCATCCGTGGGTTTGTTTCGGCCAGTGCCCTTTTCGCTCCCCGACCCGGTACATGCAACTCCCCGCGGACCAGAGATGAGGAGGTAATGGACCCGGTTCGAGGAGCGAACCGGGTGAGGCAGGGGATATCCGCGGAAGGAGTACTTTCGCGCCTACTTCTTCCCCAGCTCCTTGAACCGGATCGTCACCTCGCGCGGGTTGCCGTCCGTCAGCACCCTGTTGAACGGCTCCTTGACGTGGTCCGCCTGGCCCAAATGGGTCCGCTCCTCGCCCTTCAGTACGAACGCCGTGACGTAGTAGCGGTTGTTGGCATCTAATGTTCCCTTCGCGCCGAGGGTGAACGCTTTCTTCGTTTCGGTTCCGGTTTCGTGGCTGACGCCCTTGAGTTCGATCTTGTCGATCAGCTCGGCCTTCTTGTCGGCGAGCCGCTTGTTGATGCCGTACAACCGCAGTTCCACCACGCGGTTGTCGAACGACGCGGCTCCTTTCGGGACGAGGACGGTGCCGGTCACCTTCGTGGTAGCGTCCTGGTCTCCGGCGCCCGCCGGGGCGGCGGTGGCGAGCGCGAGCAGAACAAAAGCGGTCCGGTGCGCGAACATGGCTTCGCCCCGCGAGCGTAGGATGATCGAAGGAAACGATACGTCGCCAAGGCGGTGCCGACGAGTGCGGGCATCGCAAACGCTCTCCCCGCGCGTAAAATGAGGATCGGTCTGGCGAAGTTCCGGTGCCAACCGTTCCGCCCAGCCGGCGCGTAAGTCGCCGCGCCTGTAACCGGTATCAACCGCTGGGAAGCCCGAGCATGGCCGAACCACCGCTCACGCGGGTCACACTGCTCACCCGTCTCAAAGACGGGCACGACACCGACGCGTGGCGCGAGTTCGTCCACCTGTACGGCCCGGTCGTGTACCGGTTCGCGCGGAACCGCGGGCTCCAGGACGCCGACGCCGCGGACCTCATGCAGGACGTGATGCGGAGCGTGGCCCGCAACGCGCACCGCATGGAGTACGACCCGAAGCGGGGCACGTTCCGGGGGTGGCTGTACACGGTCACCCGGAACAAGATTTACAACTTCCTCAGCAGCCAGCGGAACCGCCCCCGCGGGACCGGGGACGCGGACGCCCAGGAGCGCCTCGACGCCACCCCGGCCCGCGAAGAGGAAGGCCCCGACGCCGACTGGGAAAAGGAGTACCAGCGGCGCCTGAGCGCCCGGGCGATGGAGCTGGTGAAGGGCGAGTTCCAGCCCAACACGTGGTCCGCGTTCTGGTCCACCGCGGTCGAGGGCAAGAGCGCCGCCGAGGTCGGGACCGATCTGAAGATGAGCCCCGGAGCGGTGTACGTCGCGAAGAGCCGGGTGCTCGCCCGGCTCCGCGACGAGGTCCAAAAGATGATGGCCGAAGAGGCGTGAACCGGCGCCGGCCCTGCGGTCGCGTTCCCCCGGAACCAAACACCATGACCGACGAAGCGATCACCACCGAGTGCCCGCCCCTGAGCGAACTGCAACGGCTCATGCGCGGGCGCTGCACCGAGGCGCACTCGTCGGCCCTGTGCGACCACGTCGGCGCGTGCCCCGCGTGCCAGAAGCGGCTCGACGCGCTCACCGGCCCCGGGTCCGACCTGGCCGAGCACCTGCGCGAGGCGACCCAAGAAACACCGGCCATGAACTCGGCCTACTGGAAGGCGATCGCCGACGCCGAAGAGGAGCTCCGCCGCACCGCCTTCTTCACCGCCAACGGGGCCGCCGACACCCCCGCCCCCGAGAACGAGCTCCAGCTCGACTTCCTCCAGCCCCCGGACAAGCCGAACCGCCTCGGGAAGCTGGCCCAGTTCGAGATCCTCCGCGTCGTCGGGCGCGGCGGGATGGGCGTCGTGCTGCACGCCTACGACCCGTCGCTCGACCGCGACGTGGCCATCAAGGTGATCGACCCGCAGCTCGCGAACAACGAGGTCGCGCGCCAGCGGTTCTGCCGGGAGGCCCGCGCCGCCGCGGCCGTCACCCACGACAACCTCGTCGCGGTCCACCAGGTCAACGAGGACGAGCCGTCCGGGCTCCCGTACCTCGTGATGCAGTTGGTGAACGGGGAGTCGCTGGAGCAGCGCATCCGGCGCGCCGGGAAGCTGTCCGCGGGCGAGGTGGCGCGGCTCGGGATGCAGGCCGCCGCCGGGCTCGCCGCGGCCCACGCCGGGGGGCTGATCCACCGCGACATCAAGCCCGGGAACATCCTGCTGGAGTCGCCGGTCGATCGCGTGAAGCTCACCGACTTCGGCCTGGCGCGCGCGGCGGAGGACGTGAAGCTCACGCGCACCGGGTTCGTGGCCGGGTCGCCCCTGTACATGGCCCCCGAGCAGGCCCGCGGCGAAGAGGTGGACGCCCGCGCCGACCTCTTTTCGCTCGGCACGGTGCTCTACGAGGCGGCCACCGGGGTCGCCCCGTTTGACGCCAAGACCCCGCTCGCGGTGCTGCGCCGCGTGTCGGACGAGACGCAGATGCCGCTCGTCCGGATCAACCCGACCGTCCCGAAGTGGCTCTCCGACGCGGTCGATCGGCTCTTGCAAAAGGACCCCGTCGAGCGGTTCCAGACGGCCGCCGAGGTGGCCGAGGTGTTCGCCGAGGGGCTGGCGGAGATGCACCTCCTCTCGCCCCTCGATGTCCCGGCGGAGGTGTGCGCGGGGTCGCGGTCGGCGGTCCACGTGCGGCGGCAGCCGATCTGCTGGGCCGCGGTCATGCACCGCTCGAAAGCGTGGGCCGGCGGCACCGTTCTCGGCGGGTTCGCCGTCGGGCTGCTCTGGGCGCTTCTCGGGAGCAGCGAGAAGCTCGGGGCGCCCGACCCGCAGCGGCCCGACCCGCCGCTCGCGGTGGCGCCCCCGGCGGCCCCCGATTTCGGCTCGTTCCTCGCGCTCCGCGGGATCGACGTGGCGAGCGGGGTGACCCACCGGGCGCTCGCCAACCCCGAACCGAAGGTGGTCCTGAAGGGCGAATCCGGGGCGGTGTGGGCGATCACGTTCCTCGACCACGACCGGCTCGTGATGGGGATGGAATCCGGCACCGTCAAGATCTGGGACTGGAAGAAGGAGACGGTGCGGAACGAGTTGATCCAGCCGGACGGGAACAGCGGGAACATCTGGGCCGCGGACGCGTGCCTGAAGTGCAAGTACCTGATGGTCGCGTCGGACGATTCGGCCGTCACGTTCTGGAACCTGGAGACGCTCCGCCCCGAGTTCTCGTTCCCGGAGTCGGTCTCCACCAAGACCGCGGTGTTCAGCCCGAACGGGAAGTACATCGCGACCGGGAGCCGCAACTCGGCGGTGAAGATCTGGGACTGGTCGAACAACGTCCAGGTGGTGAAGCTGACCCACCGCGGAACGGTCCACTCGGTCGCGTACAGCCCGGACGGCACCCGGCTCGCCAGCGCCGGCTCGGACGGCAAGGTGAAGGTGTGGGACCTGCGCGAGATCAACTGGACGACGGGTGAAGGTCCGGCCCGGTCGATGGACCTGGCACAGCACCGGGGCGCGGTGTACTCTGTTGCGTTCAGCCCGGACGGGGCGAAAATCGCCAGCGCCGGGTGGGACGGGTTCGTCCGCATCTGGGACGCCGCCAACGGCACCCAGCTCCAGGCGATCAAAGCGCACGACCTCGACGCCCGGTCCGTGAGCTTCGGGAACGGCGGCAAGTGGATCGCGAGCGTCGGGGCCGACGGGTTCGTGAAGGTGTGGGACGTGGAGACCGGCGCGGAGGTGTTCTCGTACCACGGCGCGAACGCGTTCAACGTGGTGCGGTTCGCCCGGGACGGCACCACGCTCGCGGCCGGCGGACGCGACGGTACTATTCGGGTGTGGGACATCAAGAAGTAGGTTGCCAGCAGGCGACCGCGCGAGTCGGTCGGGAGAGCTTCAGCGAACTGAACCTGAACCGGCCAAAGGTGCCCTTTTTTGATGCGACGCGCTGCGGCTCATGGGCGCCCCCGTGAGCCGCGAGCTGCCACTTTACCAGTTCCACACGGTTCCCGGGCCTCGATCGTGCGGCTCTTGACGCGCAAGATCCGGGCGCTTCGGTCAGCGCCTCCCGGCCGTCGGGTCGAAGTTCTCCTGGCCTTTGAAGAGGATGCCGAAGGCGGTGGTCTTGGTGCCGACGATCTTCCCGACGATCCCGACCGCCGGGGGGCCGTTGCTCAACACCCGCGTCACTTCGCCCTGACCGTTGAACCCGGCCCACGGGCTCTCGTAACTGTCTCTCGGGTCGAGGGTGCCGTTTGGCTTCACTCTCATGAACGTGAGAGAGAACCCGTTGCACCACCAGCCGGCCTTCCCGGTCACCCCGCCGACCGCGTACCCGGGGCGGGCCTTCAAGGTAACGGACCCATTCAAGCTGCTGCCGAACTGCTCACCGAACTCCTCTCGGCCGTTTGCTCGGTAGATCGGGCGAATGCCCCGAACGATATCGGTGCTCCCGAACTTCTCGAACCGGGCTTCCACCCCGATCAGGATCGCGCCCTCGGGGCCGACGGTCTTGAATTTCGGATCGTGTTCGATTGAACCCAGGATGTGCGGCTCCTTGCCCACCCCGATGGCCTCCGGTTCCACACGCGCGGGGCCGTTGGTTTTGTTGTTACTGCCGGTGCTGCTACTGTTGTTGGCAACAGGGGTGCGGTTGTTGGGGAAGGAAACCGTGGCCGTGTCGATGAGGCCGAACAGCACCCACGCGGTGAAACCGAGACCGCCGAGCACGACCGTCATCCCGAACGCGGTACTGAGGAACACAACGACGAGCGCCCCGCCCCGGTTCTTCGGCTCTTCGGCCTCGTCGTCGTAAATGCCCTTTTTCTTTTTGGACGGGTCCGCGGTGGCCACGACAAGTGCGCCGGGCGTGACGACCAGTTCGTAGTGCGGTTGTCCGGCCTCGGGCGGCTTCGCGGGCGTCTTAAACTCAACGGTCATCTCCGTATCGCACCCGGGGCACGCGACGGTAAACGCGTGGCGCGCCTCGGTGACCGGGAACGGGAGCGCGCACTTCGGGCAGGTCGCGTTTTGTGGCATCGGGCGGCACCAGAACTGGTGAGTTAACAGCCCATTATTGTTTCGCATCCGCGCCAGGATTTCAATCCTTCCGATCGGGGCTCCGGGGCCGTTTAGTTCTCGGTTGTGCGGGGGCGGGCGGTGGACGGGGGGAAGTGGAAAGGCCTGGAAAAACACTTCCCCCCGTC
>DASWYH010001128.1:0-3339 GCA_036405095.1 Gemmata sp.
ATCCCGCACAGCCTTCGCGCATGATACCCGAAATAAAACAATTGCGCCACTCTCCCGGCGCGGACAGAGAGGCGATCCTTAATCGGGTCGCCTCTCTTGTTTTCAAGGTTGACGCCAACGACACTCGGGGTGATCGAAACAATATCACCGATGTCCAGACAGCCTCTCCCCTCTGTCCGGACACCGGTGATAGGTTCTGTGGGCTGTGCCTGCTGTCCGTTCGCGCCGCCTCTCCCCACAACGCGACCGGAACAGCAGACGGTGCCCAACGAAATTATGTAAAAGCAGCCCACGTGCCAATTGCCCGAGAACTCGCGCGCCCAGAGTGCATACGTCTCGTAAGTACTGAGATTTCAAGCGGATTGCACACACACACCTACCCGATTTGGGCTGCAACGGCTCGGTAGCGCCCCAAACTCCTGCTGGCCTCATCAGCAAAACGTGCTCGGACAATGGGCACACATCTCGCCCTCTCAACCGTCAACACGGTCCAAGACGACTTGTTTCGCCGTAGCGATATTTTTCGTATCAGCCCTAAACACAAATATCATGACGATTGCCACGAATTCCATTTGTCTTTCGGCCTTTTCGCTTCTCCTGCACACGGCAAGAAGGGTGGTGACACAAAATGCGATTTCGTTGTCACCGCGCGCCGTTTGCGGATGTTACTACGGTGCCCACGCCCATTGCGCGGGGTTCGAATAGAGCACAACGGCATTGAACTGCGGAGGCAATGCGGTTCCTCCATTTCAACGGCGTCAAATCGCCTGCACGATAAGCCGCACGTGGGACACAACTGGCGCCAGTTGCGCGGCCCGTCGGTAAATCGCATCAAAAATTGCGGGGGCCGGCGTATTCCTGTCGGCGGTGAAAATTCGGGCCGCACGTCGCGGGCCGCACCAACCGACGGTGAGACACCGATGCCTACCACACTGACGCACCCCGAACCTATCTATAGCCAACACGCCATCGACCGGATGAACGAGCGGCGACTCAACGACGAACAGGTCGCGCTGGTTCACGAGTACGGGCGCGAGGTGTTCGCCCGCGGCGCCGTCTACCACTTCGTCGGACGGAAGGAAGTTGAGGCCTTCGCGGCCTGTGTCGATCTGACCGCAGTGGAAGGGATCCACGTCCTCGAGTCACACAGCGGAACGGTGCTCACCGTGTACCGGAACCGCGGGTTCCGCCCCTCTCGCTACTGGAAATCGAATTCCCGGGCGGCCCGACTCAAAAAGGCCCGGCGGCGCGGGCGCCGGTTCTGATCGCTCGCAACTCCTGAAACGAGCGCGGGCCGGGGAGCAGACCTCGGCCCGCGCTCGTTCAGGAGTTGACGAACCGCTCTCCGAACTGCTTTCGGAGAATCTGTCGGCCGCGCGCCGCACCACTCGCTAAGCCGCTTTGGCCGGGTACGGGCCCAGGACTCCCAGCGCCGCCGCGAGATGGTAGTGACCGAGGGAGAGCGCGGAGCATCGGGGCGCCCCGGTTCGGCCAGAACCGGCGCGCTCTGCCCTTCGTCCGTTTCGGTGTGCATCCGGGTCAGGCCCGACAGGTTCGAGGCGGTGATGAGTGACGCGACGGCCGCGCCTTTGTCTTCACAACTGCTCGCACGGGCGTACAGGCCGCAGAGTTTCTGGAGCCGATCCGGAGGGTGAATCCTGAAGTTTCAAGTGGTCAGTGCTCAGCGCTCGGCCGGAAGCGAAGCTGGTTCCGTGTGCCTTTCCGATCCCGGTGCGTGTTTCTCGTCGGTTCGCCTTGCCGACCACGGATGACTGACCACTGACTACCGCCCACTTAAAACTACCGAAACGTTGTCTCGCACCGACGGACCGACGCTGCGCCACTCGCCGGCCGTCCCCCGGTGTTACTCGACATCAACGCCGTACAGGTATTCCGGGTAGTCTTCGTTCGCCGCGTGCTGCGCGTCCGCGACCACGCGCACCCCGGCGCTTCGGAGCGCGGCCACGCCCGCGGGCGTCAGCGCGTTGCGCGACAGGTCGAGCACCTGGAGTTGCTTCGTATCGGCACACGCGGCCAACTGCTGGGCGCCCGCGTCGGTCATGTTCCCGTAACCGAGGTCGAGCGTTTTCAGCCGCTTCAGAATGCCGGACGCGATCAACCGCGGGCAGATGTCATCTCCGAACGTGGTCATGTGGAGCTGAAGGTGTGCGAGCTTCGGCAGGTGCGGCGACTGGAGCAGCGCGTCCACTTGCGGAAGGAGCAAGACCGAATGGCGCCCAGGGTGGAACCGGAGCGTATTGACATTTGCAATGGCCGGATTGTTCGCCAACCCCGCCAGTTCATAAGTGATTGGGCGCGGCGGGTTCCGGTCGAAGCGTGACCCGTCCGTTCCGTAGTAGTATTGCAGTACGCGAACCTGACTCAGCATCGGGGATGCAAAGAGCCGGTGGGCTTCGGCTAGACCATTGTTCAGGTACAACTCTTCGAGCCTCGGGCACTTCGTGAGCAAGTCCAACACCTGCTGAGCAGTGAGCGTCTCGAATGGGCTCACCATCGTGCTGTGGCACAGGTTGCTCGGGTCGTCGCTGAACCCGAACTTGAGGGCGCGGAGGTTGGTCAAATACCGAGACGCGATAAACGGTCGCAGATCTGCCGGGTGATCGGAGATGTAAAAGCTGTCAAAGTCGATCTCGCCTTCATCTGCGGTGAGCCCCTTGGCCGGGCCTTTCACCCACTCATCGAAGTTGAACGGGTGGTAGCGCATGTCGTACACGACTTCGAGCCGGCGCAGGAGCCGCACCTCGGGGGCGCGTGCGATCGCACCGAGCAGCGCGAGCGGCGCCGGGAGCACGCGCAGGTAGTCGAGCCACCCGCGCCGGAATGCGTAGTGGTACGGCTTGTCCTCGCCGCTCCAGTCCCCGACCAAAAAGCGCCCCAGATCGCCGAGCCACTCGCGCGCGTGGGCCGCGAGCAGTTCCTGTTCGCGCTTCTGGAGTTGCTTCCGCTCCGCGGGTACACGTCCGGCTTCCTCAAGGGCCAGTTGCGTTTGCATGAAGGCGCCGCGCGGGTCGCCCTCTTCCACCAAGTAATCCGCGTAGGCGGCGTGCGCGGTGACCTCGTCCGGGTTCTCGACCAGTGCCGCTTCGAGCGGCGCCTGAAGCGCGTGACGGGCGCGTGAGGGCGCAGCAGCGGCCCCGGGCGCGGTCGTTTCGGTGTAACCCTTCGCGAGTTTCTCCACGAGTAAGCGTTCACGGGGTGCGGGCCGTGCATTTTCCAGGTCTTTTTGACTCCCTTCGGCGCCGAGTTGCCTCAAGAGCCGGTGTTCTGTAATCGAACGGACGCGATGACACCCATCCCTCAACCGCCGGAGTTGTCGAG
>DASWYH010001129.1:0-2036 GCA_036405095.1 Gemmata sp.
GGCCCCGCCCGGGCGCAACGGCCCGCCGTGGTGGGACATCACGTTCGCGCCGCTCGCCGGCGCGGACGGCCAAGGTGCGGCGCCCGATGCGGCACATACGAAGGAGCTGTTCGGGATCGTCGGGTTCGTAGCGGTGGTGGGCGAACCGGTGCCCGCGGCGGCCCGGAAGGTGCCCGCGCCGGTGGCCGCGCTCCGCGACCGCCGGGCTGCGCACTTCACGCCCGAGCTTCTGGCCGGCGAAGCGCCCGCCGCGGCGCGGCTCGTGGCGCAGGTGCGGCTCGCGGCGAGCGTGAGCGCTCCGGTGTGGGTGCTCGGCGAACCCGGCAGCGGAAAGGAAACGGCCGCGCGCGTCGTCCACCACACGAGCCCGGCCCGCGACCGCGCGTTCGTCGCCATCGACTGCGCGGGGCTCCAGCCGTACCTCGTCGAGAGCCTGCTGTTCGGGCACGGCGGCCTCGGCGCATCCGAGCGCGTCGGCACCGTGTACCTGAAGGACCCGACCGCGCTCCCGCGCGACCTGCAACAGCGGCTCGCGGATCACTTCTCGGAGCCGGCCGCGCCCCGGCTCATTTGCGGGTCAGTTCAGCCCGCACACGAGGCGGTCAAGAGCGGGTTGCTGGTGCCCGCGTTCCAAACAACGTTGTCGGCGTTCGAGGTGTGGGTGCCGCCGCTCCGCGAGCGGCTCGCCGATCTGACCGTGATCGCCGGGCGGCTGCTGGACCGCCCGCTCGATCCCGCGGCGCTCGCGGTGCTGCGCGGGCACCCGTGGCCCGGGAACCTGCGCGAGTTCGCCGGGGTGCTGCTCGAATCCGCCCAGGGCGCCGCGGCCGGGCCGATCCTGCGCGAGCACCTCCCCCACGAGCTGCGCGTGAGATCCGGGGTCGCGCGCACCCACCCGCCGAAGTCGCTCAACCTCGAGGCCCTGCTCGTGGCCGTTGAGAAAAAGGTCATTCACCTCGCGCTGAAGAAGGCGAACAACAACCAGACCGAGGCCGCGGCGCTGCTCGGGGTGTTCCGGGCGAAACTGTGGCGGCGGCTCGACGCGCTCGGCATCCCGATCCCGCCGCAGCCCCCGAAGCCGCGCAAATCCGATGAGGAGCCGTAACCGTGCGGGCGCCGCAACTGGTGGTCGTCGAAACCGATGGGTGGATCGCGCGCCTTCTGGCCGACCTCACGACCGAGGGCGCGTGGCTGGTGCGCCCGGCAGCCGCCGCGGACGCGCTGGCGCGGGTCCGCGACCGGCACCCGTCGGTCCTCGTGGTTCAGTTGGACCCGAACGACGGTGCGGCCGCCGCGGGCGCCCTCACCCTCGTTTCCGACGCCTCCCGGCTGTTCCCGGATGTGCCGGTCGTGGTGGTCAGCGACGTAAAGTTCAACGACGCGGACCGGATCGCGTGGACCGCGGCGCTATTCGATCTCGGCGCGCGGTACGCGCTCTTTCCGCCGCTCACGCGCCCGGTTTTTGAAGACGTTGTGAGCGGGCTGATGGGTGCTGCGGGCCGGCGCGCCGGGACGACGGCTCCCGCTGCACCGCCACCGAGCGCGCCACTGAAGCCGCGCCCGCCGCGCCAAAAGGCGCAGCCGGAAGAAGACGTGATCGACCTCGCCGACGAAGAGGACGTGGACGGGTGAACCCGCTGTGCGAACTGCCGGTGCTGAGCGCGGCCCGCTGCACGGGGTGCGGGGACTGCGTTTCGGTGTGCCCCGCCGGGTGCCTCGCGATGGCCGGCGCGCGGCCGTGGCTCCCGCGGCCCCGAGACTGTGTGTCGTGTTCGCTGTGCGAGCTAGTATGCCCGGCCGACGCGATCCGGCTCGAACCGCTGCCCCCGACATCTTCACCGGGTCCGTAATTCCCATCCCGCGCGAAATCGGTATACTATTATCTCGACGCCAAGAGACGTTTCTCTCTCCTTAACCGAGCGACCTCAGCAATGGCCGATCACGGGACGACCGCCGCGACCCCGACCGCCACCCCGATGAGCGGGGCCGATATCCTCGTTCACGCGCTCATCCGCCAGGGCGTCGATACGGTCTTC
>DASWYH010001130.1:0-2588 GCA_036405095.1 Gemmata sp.
GTGGGCGGCGCCCGCCGCTCTCGGCGGACCGCCGCGCCACGACCGGGGCCGTGTGCCCGATCAGTTCTTCTCGACGATGTCGCCGCGGGTGCTCGCGACGATCTTGACGAGCTCGTCGATCTCGGCCTGGGGCACCTTGAACTTCTTCAGGGTGGCGACCAGGTGCCCGGCGAGGGCGTCGAACTCGGCGTCGGTGATGCCCATACCCTTGTGGGCCTCCTTCATGCTCTTGCCGGTGTACTTGCGCGGCCCGCCGGTCGCCGCGCTGACCATGTCGACGAGCGACTTCTCGAGGGCCTCGACCCCCTTAGCGTCGAGCTTGTACTTGCCCCCGCGGGTGAAGTCCACCTTCTTGTCTTCGGCGGCGGCCAGCACGAAGTCGTGGACGACCGCCTTCACCGCGGCCTCGCCCCCGAGCCGGTCCCACAAGGTCTTCTTCGTGCCCGTGGGGTCGTTCGGGTCTTTGGGGTCCTTCTTCGCCGGCGGCACGATGGTGTTCTGGACCTCGTCCAGAGCGGTGCGCAGCTCGAACGCCGCATCGACCGGCTTGAGCCCCTTGGCCCGCTCGAGCCGGGCCTTCACGTCGGCCTGGAGCTTGGCCCGGTGGTCGAGCAGCGGGACCACGGCCATCAGGGTGCCCTGGTACAGGCGCACGCACTCCGCGTGCGCGCCCTTGTTGAAAATGTCCGTGCCCAGGACCGCGGCCTCGTACACGGTGGCGACCACCCGCTTGTCGAGTTCCGCCCGGTCGAGCGGTTTGTCGTCGGCCCGGGTCAGGCCGGCGGCCCCCCCCAGAACCAGAACCGCCATCAGAATCCGCGCCCGCATGGTCGATGCCCTCGAAGAATGGAGTGAACGCGCCCCGGTGTTCTCGTGTGACACGCACAGTGTACCCGACGGACGGAGCGGGGTGAACGTGCCACCGATTTTTACGCGACGGTCTGGGGGCTGGATTCAGGGCGGGTCCGGGACCGGTTCCGGGTGCCGCGAGGGCGGCCCGAAAAGGCCCCCGGCCCGCGGACCCGGTCCCGGATCCGCCCCGGGTCGGGTTCCGGGGCCGGGTCCGGTTGTTCGAATCCGGCACCCCGTTCGCAGTATCGTATCATTACGGCCCCAACGGGAGGTGCGCAACCGATGCGCCAGTACGAAGACGACGACCCCGGCGGTCCCCCCTACGACGACCGCCCGCCCCGCCCCAAATTCGCTGACCGGCACCCGCGGGAGAGCTTGCCCCGGCCCCGCGGCTTGCTGTGGTACGCGGCGTTCCTGGTGCTCGGTGCGGTTCTGGGCGGCCTGGGGATCGTGGGCGGAACGTACCTCGTGGGCCAGTTCCGCGGGGCGCCCCCGGGGCTCGACCCGGGCGCGCACCCGCGCCCGACCACCCCCGCGGCCCCGCTGGATGCCGAGGAGGCCGAAGCGGTCGCGCTGTCCGAGACGGTGAAGGGGTCCGTCGTCAACGTGGACGTGGTGATGGTGAAACAGGGGCGCTGGGACGAGCAGCCCACCGAACAGCAGACGAGCGGCGGCTCCGGGTTCGTGTGGGACGAGGCCGGGCGCATCGTGACCAACTACCACGTCGTCGCGGAGGTGGGGCGGCGGCCGGGCACGGAGCTGCGGGTGGTCCTCGCCGACCGCTCCGCGCACCGGGCGGAGCTGGTCGGCCTGTCCCCGGACAACGACCTCGCGGTGGTCCAGATCAGCACCTCCCGGGACCGGCTGAAGCCGATCCAGGTGGGCACCTCGGGCGACCTGAAGGTGGGGCAGAAGGTGTACGCGATCGGCAACCCGTTCGGCCTGAGCCTCACCATGACGAAGGGGATCATCAGCTCGCTGAACCGGATCATCGAGTCCCCGAGCGGGGTGAAGATCCCGAAGGCGATTCAGACCGACGCCGCGATCAACCCGGGCAACTCGGGCGGCCCGCTGCTGGACAAAACGGGCCGGCTGATCGGGGTCAACACCTCGATCGCGACGCCCAACGGCGGGAGCGTGGGGATCGGGTTCTCGATCCCGGTGGACACCGTGAACCGGGTCGTGACGGAGCTGATCCAGACCGGCCGCTCGCTGAGCCCGGACCTGGGCGTGAAGCTGTTCAACGAGCGCCAGTTGCGCCGCGCCCGGTACGACCACGGGGTGATGATCGAGCGGGTGGCCCCCAAGGGGCCGGCGGACGCGGCCGGGCTGCGGGGCTGTACGTACAACGCCCGCGGGGCGGTGACCCAGGCCGGCGACCTCATCACCGCGATCAACGGCGAGCCGATCGACAACGTCGAGGACTACGAGCGCGTGGTCCGCGGGCTGCGGGTCGGCGCGGAGGCGCGCGTCAAGGTGGTTCGCTACCCGACCAAGGAGCTGGAGGTCCCGGTCACCGTCGGGGGCGTGTGACGGCGGCGCGGGGCCGCGCCGTCACAGCACCCGCCGCACCCGGACCGCCCCGCCGGGCGCCCACGCGAACAGCATCAGGTCGGCCGGGTGCCCCACCTCGACCCCCGTGACCGGGAGCCCGAGCAGCTCGCGCGGGCGCGCCGACGCGAGCCCCACGGCGGCCCCCAGCCCCCACTCGGGCACCACGCGGAGCAGGTGCGACA
>DASWYH010001131.1:0-3984 GCA_036405095.1 Gemmata sp.
GAGAGGTGCCGGGTGCCGCTGTCGCAACTGTCGCTGACCGCCACCGTCGCGTGGCAGAAGAACGTCCCGGTGCCCGGGTTCGCGGACGTGGTCCAGGGCAACGACTCCGTGTCCGCCGACCTGTCCGGGGTCGCGCTCGCGACCTGGGACCAGATGTTCGCCGCGCAGTACACGGTCGCCCCGGCGGGCGCGCAGGTCGTGGACCTGCGGAGCTTCACGGACGTGACCGGTGCGGCGGTCACCGGCACCCGCGCGCTGCTGGTCATGGTGACGGTGGCCGGGGCCGCGGCCGACGCCCTGAACGTGCGGCCCGCGGCGAGCGCCCCGCTCCAGTGGTTCTTCGGGGACACCGCCGAGGGCGTGAACGTGCCGGGCGGCGGGGCGCTGCTCTTCAGCGCCGGCGCGGGGGCGCCCGGGGCGGTCGTGGACGGCACCCACCGGAACCTCGTGCTCACGAACACCGGGTCCGCGGACCTCGTGGTGAAGATCCTCGTCGTCCTCAGCGACGTGTAACGGGAGCCGCACATGGCGAACAAGTCCGGGAAGAGCGGGTACGTGGCGGTCGGCGACGTGCCCTTCGCGTTCGGCAAGTGGAAGCTCGCGATGAAGGCGGGCACCCCGAAGACCACGAACTTCCTGAGCGGCGGGTTCCAGACCGTCGTGCCGGGGGTGATCGAGGGCACCATCACCCTGTCCGGCCCGTGGGACGTGGGGAACATGCCGATCGGGGTCAACGGCGTGTACCCGTTCCACCTGGGGCTCGACACCGGGGTCGAACTGGTCGTCACCGCCCAGGTGTCCGGGATCGATGCGGACAACGACGTCGAGGGCACCCCGTCGGTGTCCGTCACCGCGACCACAACGGGCTCGTTCTCCGCGGCCATCACGTAAGAGGAACCCATGTCCGAACTGTCCGCCGCCCTCGGCACCGCCGGGCCGCCCCACCAGATCGCCCACGAGGGGCGCACGTACTCGTTCCACCTGCTGGACGCGGCCCGCAAGAACCTGTTCGAGAAGCGCCTGTACCAGCGGGCCCGCGAGGCGGTGTACGTGGACCGGGAGCACATGACCCCGGAGCAGTACGTGGCCCGCCTGGACGCGGTCCGGGAGGCCTACGAGGCCAACGAGTACGCGTTCACCGGCGCCCGCACCCAGAAGGTGCTCCAGACCCCGAAGGGCGCGATGATGCTGATCGAGCTCATCACGGGGGAAACGGAAGAGGCGCTGACCCCGCTGCTCATGGCCCGCGGGCCGGAGGTGAACGTGCTGGTGAAGACCGTCATGGAGGAGAGCTTCCGCGGCCCGAAGAGGGCGGCGCCCAATGGCTGAGGAACCGGTCGTCCCCGGCGGCTGGGTGACCTTCCGGTACGCCGCGCTCGCGGACAAGTTCCACCTGGCGCCGCTCGGACTGGCGGGGCTCACCGATTACCAGATCGACGCCGTGCTGTTCCACCCGCGGAACAAGGAGGGCGGGCTGGTGGAGCCGCTCGGCCCCGAGCCCCCGCCGGCCCCGGTGACCCCCGAGGCCCGGCTCCGCACCATCGCCCAGCTCGAGGCCGAGCACCTCATCACCCCGCAGCAGGCCGCCGCACTCCGGGAACAGGTACGCACGCATGAACCCCGCCGTCATCCTTGAGGTCCTCGGCTCGCTCGAAAAGTTGAAGGACACGCTCCTCGGTGTCGTCAACGCCGTCATGCCGTTCGTGCAGGCCCTCGCGCCGTCGGTGGTGAACGAGTTCAACGCGGCGATGAAGGACCTCCAGGCCACCATCGGCTCGGCCCTCATCGGGATCGTCCAGGTGGCGGCGTCCGTGGTCCGGGAGCTCGGCGGGGTGCTGCTGCCGGTCATGCAGCAGCTCGAACCGATCGTGACGGCCGCGGCGAACGCCATCGGGACGGTCTTCGTGGGCGTGATCCGGCTGGCCGTGGTGCCGCTCCAGTTGCTCGTGCCGGTCCTCGACCTGTTGGTGGGGCTGCTCTCCGAGTACGGGAAGCTCCTGGGCGACTACACCGCCATCGCCGCCGCGCTCGCCAAAACGCTCGTGTCGCTCCTGCACTCGTTCTTCGGAACGGACACGAAGAACCTGAAGGAGATATTCAAGCAGTTTTTCGATGTCGTCCGCCAGGTGGTCAAGGCGCTGATCACGCTCGCGGCGACGCTCGCGGTGGCGGCCGGGGCCGCCGGGTTCGTGAACCGGTTCGCGGACGCGCTGGGGCAGGAGGCGAAGGAGCGGGACGAGCGGGCCGGGGGGCTCAAGGCGGCGGGGACGAACCCGAACTTCGTGGACGCGGCCGGGATCGCGAAGTCGGCCCAACTGGCCGCGTTCACCGCGCAGGGGAGCAGCGGCGGGCGGGAGAAGACCGACACCGAGTACCTCAAGGAACTCAGTGCCGATCTGAAGCGGATCGCGACCAGCAACGATTCGCTCGAAAAGGCGCTGGCGAACTGGTGGGACAAGCAGGTCATCGGGAACGGCGGGATCTTCGGAAAGGTGCTCCACCTGTTCGACAGCATCTCCGCAACTTTCAAAGCGGCAGTCGATCGGATCGCCAGGGCTTCGTTCTTGGGTTAGGCGCGCCGCCGTCTTTTTAAGGTAGGGCGGCCTGGAGCTGTTCGCGCAGCGGCGACCGGGCCGAGAACCCGAACCGGCCGTTGGCGAACCCCGATTCGGACGCGCCGACCTCGTCTTTGGCCTGCTGGGCGGTCTTGAACAGCACGCAAAGCACGATACCGGGCTTCTTGGCTTCGTGGGCCGCGAGCGCCTCATCCTCCGTCTTGATCGGCGAATCCTCGGGCACGAAGAACACGGGAACGGCAAACGCCGCCCCCCGGTTCGTCGGGATCATGCGGAGCCGGAGCCCCTTTTTGTTCAGGTGCGCGAGCAGGTCCCGGTGGTTCCAATCGTTCGGGATGCCCTTGGCCTCGGCGGGCGCATCGGGCCCAGGAGAGGTGCTATTGGTGACCCGGCCACAACCGGCCGCGACGAGCAGCACCGAAGCGCACACGAGCACGCGCATACGTTCGTCCTCGCGGGCAAGGGGCGCGAGCCGCCGGCGGCCCGCGGCGCCGGGACTCGGGTTCGGAGGGTATATTCAACCCGAACGGGACCCGCGCGCCAAGGTGCGCGGGCGGTTTCTGGACGGTACGAGTGCCGGGGGATCGGACCGACGGAGCACCGCCGCTACCGAACCGCCACAGCCGCAGGGGCCTCGGACCGCTCCGCCGGGTCGGGCGCCTTATCGATTCCAGGAGCTTCGGGCGCTCACCCGTCAGTGGTCGGTGAGCCGGACAGATGAGGACCGGGCACCGGGATCGGAAGGGCACGCGGAACGGAGTCGAGCCCGCACGGGCCACGGACCACTCGAAACTACGGGCTTCTGCTGTTCTCCAGTCCGACCGGCTCGACGCTCCGGCACAGCCCGAACGCGACAGTACCCGGCGGGCTCGGCCCCGAGCAACCGCTCGCGGCCGGTGCAAAAGCGGCGCCGGCGGCGGGTTCGCGTGTGACGCTCCGCCCGGCCCTCAGCCCCCAAGGGGGAGGGCGCGCGCACCGACCTCACGGCTGTTCTTCGCCGCGGCCGGGACCGCACCCGTCCGGCGGGAGCTGCGGACCGGTGGGAACAGGGGGTCAGGGCGGGGGCACGGGAGCGGTGCCCGAGAGCAGCCGGAGCACCTCGTCCAGATCGACCGGCTTGACGAGGTGGTGGTCGAACCCCGCGGCCCGCGACTTCTGCCGGTCGTCGTCCCGACCGTAACCGGTCATCGCGATCAGCGTGAGGGGGTGCGAGCCCGGGAGCTGGCGCAACCGGGCGGCCACCTCGTACCCGCTCATGCGCGGCAGGCCGATGTCGAGCAGGACCACATCGGGGCACAGCTCCTGGGCCGCGCGCAGCGCGCCGGGGCCGTCGTGGGCCGTCCGCGCGGCGTGCCCCTTCAGCGCCAGGAGCTCGGCCAGGCTCTCGGCCGAATCGACGTTGTCGTCC
>DASWYH010001132.1:0-6313 GCA_036405095.1 Gemmata sp.
CACGGCCGGAGCCACAGGAGCACCCTCCGCCCGAGCGCGCGGTCCTCGGCGAGCCACACCTGCTCGCCGGTCGGATCGGCCGCGAGCCGGCCGCGGACCACGTACCCGCCCACCACCTCGGGGAGCGGCTCGGGCGGGGGCGGGAGCAGCGTCTCGAGGGGCGTCGGCTGCGGGACCGGGAGCCGCAGCTTCCGCGCGCGGAGCGGCGTCTGCGTGACGCGGCACCCGCTGGCGAAGTCGTGCAGCCCGCGGAACCCGAGCCCCTTTCGCAACTGGACCGAGAGCGCGAGCGCGCCGACCCCGAACATCATCCCGCGCACGAGCCCCCCGCCGTTCCAACCGGCGAGCCGGATGATCCAGTCGGGGACCAGGAAGAAGCACGCGAGGACCGCGTGGAGGACGAACGTGCGCACGAACGCGCGGGGCACCCCCGGCGGACCGGTTTCGCCCACCCGGCTGACCCGCAGCCCGAACAGCATCTTGCCCGGTGTGGCGCCGAGCAGCCCCTCGAACAGCGCGAAGTACGCGAGCGTGATGCTGACCGCGAGCCACCGCAGCTCGAACACGTCGATCTTGCCGCCGCTGTCGACGGCCCACATGCGGACGAGTTCGGCCGGGAACACGAGAAATGCGAGCGCGATGCGGTCGAGGAGGTACGCCCCGACGAGTGCCCGCGGGCGCCCGGGGCGTTGGCGCTCGGGGAGCAGATCCGCGAGCGCCTCGCGCATGTCGTCGAGGGTCTGCCACCTCCGGGACCGGTCCCGCTCCAGTCCCTTCAGGATGATCCGTTCGAGCTGCTCGGGCACGTCCTTGCGGGTCGCGCGGATGCGCGGCGCCGGGTCCGAAATCGCCCGCGCCAGTGCGGTCGCCGCGTTGTCGTGGTGGAACGGGGCCTGCCCGCTCAGGAGGAAGTGCAGCGTGGCCGCGACCGAATACACGTCCGACCCGTAGTCGAGTGACTCGCCGCGGATCTGCTCCGGCGACGCGAACAGCACGGTTCCCAGGAACGCGCCCGTTTGGGTCAGGTGGTTCGTGCCGGCCCCCGCGAGCGACTTCGAGAGCCCGAAGTCGCCGACCTTGACCCGGTCGTCGGCGGTGAGGAAACAGTTCGACGGCTTCACGTCGCGGTGGATCATGCCGACCCGGTGCGCCTCGCTCAGCCCGTCGATGATGTCGAGCGTGCGCGCGACCGCGTCGTGCGGCGACAGCGGGCCGTTTTGGTCAACGAGATCCTTGAGCGTCTGGCCCGGCATCAGCTCCATGACGATGTACGGGCGCCCGTGTTCGGTGTCGGCCGCGAGGACGAACACGCACCGCGGGTGCGCGAGCTGGCTCGCGAGCCGCCCCTCCTGGCGGAACCGCTCGACCGACGCCGGGTTCGAGGCGAGCCGCGACGACAGCAGCTTCACCGCGACCCGGCGCCCGGAGCCGATGGCCTCGGCCTCGTACACCGATCCCATGCCACCGGCCCCCAGGAGCTTCCCCAGCCGGTAGCCGCCGATCTCCTTCAGCGCCGGCTCCGGCGCGAGAGGGCCTTCGCCCTCGTCGGACTCGCCCGACAGCCCCACGTCCGCGCCCGGCGCGAAGGTTTGGGTGCGCGCGCCGGCCGGGGGGAGCGTACTACTGTTGGTGAGCTTGTGCCCGCAAAACATGCAGAACTGCGGCGGCCCGTCCGCGGACGCGGAGGACAGTGAGCGGTGACAGTGCGGGCAGGTGAGGACCATTCGTTGCAGCGCAGAGGTTAGTAGCGCACGGACATTATCCGGACCGCGGCCCAAACCTCAAGGCGCGCAGTAATTGCACACATCCGCTTCGTGCGCAACGTGTTGCGCACGAAGCGCCCGCTCCACCCCGGCTCTCCCCTCGACGGCTTTACTGAACTGCCACCATTTTACGTGTTACCCGCGGGCGCGGGGTGGTCGCGGGAGACTTCAGGTCGCAAGTCGTAAACCCTTGCTGATTTGAGACTTTCGGCTTTATGACTGCCGACCTGGCGGCTTGCGCCCCAGCGCCTCAAGCGGCCGAACCGCAGCACTTGTACGTATTCCGTGCGTTTTTGGTTCGGCGTGAATTCTCCGGTCCGCGCTGACACGCTTCATGAGCTATGTTTCCAGTCGGTAACAGGTGTAACCCCCCGGAGGCGCTGGCCGTGACCGCTGCCGCGGTATTCGATCAGGTGGTGAAGACGTACCCCACCGGGCTGCTCAGCAGGGGCGGCGTCCCCGCGCTCCGCGGGGTGAGCCTCACGGTCCCCGCCGGGCAGGTGTTCGGGCTGCTCGGGCCGAACCGGGCCGGCAAAACCACACTCGTCAAACTGCTCCTCTCGCTGGTCCACCCGACCGCGGGGACCGTTACGCGGCTCGGCGCCCCGCTGGGCGACCGGAGCACCCTCGGGCGCATCGGGTACATGCACGAGAACCACGCGTTCCCGCGCTACTTGTCAGCGTCCGAGTTGCTCGAATTCTACGGCGGCCTTTCGGACGTTCCGACGAGCGCCCTTTCCGGGCGCGTGACGGCGCTGATCGCGCGCGTGGGGCTCGCGGACCGCCAATCGGAACCGATTTCGCGGTTCAGCAAAGGGATGGTGCAGCGGCTCGGGCTCGCCCAGGCGCTGCTCAACGACCCGGACCTGTTGATCCTCGACGAACCGACCGAGGGGCTGGACCTGTTCGGCCGGCAGCTCCTCCGTGCGGTCGTGCGCGAGCGCAAGGCCGCCGGGAAGACGGTGCTGCTGGTGTCGCACGTGCTCCCCGAGGTGCAGGAGCTGTGCGACTCGGTTGCCGTTCTGGTGGCCGGCAAGGTCGCGTTCACGGGGGCGCTGTCCGAACTGCTCCGCGCGCCCCAGTCCGGGGCGCCCCAGGGCCTCGAATCGGCGCTCCAGCGGCTCTACCAATCGGAGGCCGCATGAACGCGCTGCCCGCTGCGATTCGCACCGCCCGGTGGATGGTCCGGGACACGTTCCGGCAGTCGCTGGCTTCCAAGCTGTTTTGGGTGATGCTCGGGCTGACCGCCGTCTGCACCCTCTTCTGTCTGAGCGTCTCGATCACCGGCGACGAGCCCGGTCCCCGGCACCCGGACCAGCTCCCGTTGTACGTCAACCGGTTGGACCTGCCGCAAATCGGGTGGGACAAGATCCGGCAGGACACGCTCGCGCACACCAAGGCCGAAGACGCGGCCCGCGTCGGTTGGGAAGAGTCGAAGCGGCTCGACCTCAAAGGGTTCACGCTGGCCGACGCCGAGCGCACCGGGCGCGAGGAGCTGCTGCGCCGGCGGCTGGCAACCGTCACCCCCGAGGAACTCGCCCGCGTCGGCCGCGAGACGGTCGAAAAGGAGGGGCTGCGGATCGTGGACGGCGAGGTGTCGCTCGGGTTCGGGCTGCACACGTACCCGCTGCGCAAGACCCGCGAAAACGCGGCCCGCGAGGTCCAACTGTGGCTCGCCGGGATCGTCGCGGACACCGCGGGCGTGCTCCTCGCGCTGCTCTGGACCGCCGGGTTCCTGCCCACGTTCCTCGAACCGCAAGCGGTAACGGTGCTTTTGGCGAAGCCGGCCCCGCGGTGGTCGCTGCTAGCCGGGAAGTACGCCGGTGTGGTACTGTTCGTCGCGCTGCACGCCACGCTTTTCGTCGGCGGCACGTGGCTCGGTCTCGGGATCGCCACCGGGCTGTGGGACGCGCGGTACTGGCTCGCGGTGCCGCTCCTGGTGGCCAACTTCGCGGTGTTCTACGCGTTCAGCGCGTTCCTCGCGGTGTGTACCCGCAGCACGGTGGTGAGCGTGTTCGGCACGCTCCTGTTCTGGCTGCTGTGCTGGGCCATGAACTTCACCTACCTGCGGCTAACCGCGTTCCCGCTCGAAGGGATCACGCCGGTCACTTCGTTCCTCGTCGAAGCGGGGTACTGGGTGCTCCCGAAGCCCCTCGACATGAGTGGGATCTTCTTTGACGCGCTGGACGCCGGGACCTTCTCCACCCCGGTGCCCGAACTGGACGCGGTCAAGCAGAAGGGGCGGTTCCAGCCGGAACTGTCCGTCCTGGCATCGCTCGCGTTCGTGGTCGGCGCGCTGTCGGTTGCGGCCTACGAGTTCCGCCACATGGATTACTGACATCCGCGGGGGGGCAATCCCGGTCGAGCGGCACCCGTGTAACCGGGGGCGCGAACGCCAGAGTCGCCTACACGTCCCGGTTGTTGGCGTCTGTTTTTGCTGTGGTTTTGTGGCACAGACATTCCTTCTGTGCGTCAGTTGAAGGCCGCACAGACAGGAACGTCTGTGCCACGAGAAGCCGACACAATCAGCCGAGCCGTGTATCAGGGCCGGTTGCCGATCTGACTACCCCAACGCGCGCCGAGCGAGTACGATAAGCGCCGCACCGAACCTCTGGCGCGCGGACACCGTCCTTGACGCACGCCCGGCGCACTTACGGACGCCCGCATGGACCCGGTCATCGGCATCGACCTCGGCACCACCAACTCTGCCGCCGCGTTCCTCCAGCCCGACGGCCCCGAGATCATCCCCAACGCCGTCGGCGGGCGGCTCACCCCTTCCATCGTGGGCGTGGACGAGTCGGGCAAGGTGCTCGTCGGGGCGGCGGCGAAAGAGCTCCAGGTGCTCCGCCCCGACCGGTGCGCGAGCCTGTTCAAGCGGTACATGGGCACCGACCGGAAGCTCACCGCCGGCGGGCGCGAGTTCACCCCCGAAGAGTTGTCCGGCCTCGTTTTGCGCGCGCTCAAGGCGGACGCGGAAGCGTACTTCGGGCACCCGGTGACGCGCGCGGTCATTACGGTCCCGGCGTACTTCAACGACCGCCAGCGGAAGGCGACCATCGCCGCCGGGCGGATCGCCGGGTGGACCGTCGAGCGCATCCTGAACGAGCCGACCGCCGCGGCCATCGCCTACGGGTTCCACGACGCCGGCGCGGACAAAAAGCTCCTCGTGTTCGACCTCGGTGGCGGCACGTTCGACGTGTCCGTGGTGGAACTGTTCGAGGGCACGCTCGAAGTAAAGGCGTCGAGCGGCGAAAGCGCCCTCGGCGGAGAAGACTTCACCCGCGCGCTGGCCGCGAAACTGCTCGCCGGGGCGGGTGCCTCCTACGAACAGGCGGAAGCGCGGACCCCGAAGCGGGTGTCGCGGCTGATCCAGCAGTGCGAGCGGGCCAAGTGCGCGCTCAGCCGCGAGGAGAGCACCACCGTTCGCATCCCCGACGAACAGGGCGAGTTCCCGCCGGGCGCGGCGGAGGTGACCGTCACGCGGGCACAACTCGATGCGTGGGTGTCGCCCACGCTCGCCCGCGCCGAACTCCCGATCCGGCGCGTGCTGGGCGATGCCCGCCTTACCCGCGACCAGATCGACGAGGTGATCCTGGTCGGCGGCGCCACCCGGATGCCGCTCGTGGTCCAGCGGGTGACCGAACTCCTCGGGAAGGAGCCGCGCCGGCGCCTAAACCCCGATGAGGTGGTCGCGCTCGGGGCCGCGGTCCAGGCCGGTCTGGTCGGGAAGGCGGCGGCGGTCGAAGAGCTGGTGGTCACCGACGTGGCCCCGTTCACGCTCGGCGTCGAGATCAGCAAGGACCTGGGGCCGGAAACCCGCGGCGGCTACTTCGACCCGGTCATCGACCGCAACACCACGATCCCGGTGAGCCGGGTGAAGCGGTACGCGACGGTGTCGCCCAACCAGCCGAGCATCAACGTGCGCGTGTATCAGGGCGAGTCCCGGCGCACCGACGACAACCTGCTGCTCGGGGAGTTCGAGGTGCGCGGCATCCCGGCGGGACCGGCGCACCAGCCGGTTGATATCCGGTTCACCTACGACCTGAACGGCGTGCTCGAAGTTGAGGCCACCGTCGTGGCTACGAAGCGGGCGACCTCGCACGTGATCGCGCGGCACGCGCAGGGCATGACGGAAGCGCAGATCCGGGCCGCGGTGGCCGCGATGGCGAAGCTCAAGACGCACCCGCGCGACGAGGAGGCGAACCGGTTCGTGCTGCTCCGGGCCGAGCGCGCGTTCAAGGAACTGCCCGCCGAGCTGCGCGACGTGCTGGGCAAACTGCTCGACGGGTTCGAGGCCGCGCTCGGGAAGCAGGACCCGGCCGTGATCGCCCTGCACCGGGAAGAACTCGAACGGTTCCTGTCGCTCTACGATCCGCAAGCCGACGACCCGAACGGAGACGCGCCATGACCGCCCGCGCCAAATGGGCCGAGCGCCTCGGGGTCCCCGCGGACGCGCCCCCGGACGCCGCCGCCGCCGCGTTCCTGCGCGCGCTCCCGGCCGACCTCTTGCCCCCGGAAGAGCACGTGGCCGCCGCGAGCGCCCTGACGGG
>DASWYH010001133.1:0-8234 GCA_036405095.1 Gemmata sp.
GGCAAACGTTCAAACCGCACCACGACGGGGCCCATCACCGGTTCCGGCAGTTCCAGGCGAGCGAACTTACGTTCTTGATTTACCTGAACGACGATTTCACAGGCGGGAGCACCAACTTCTACCGCGATTTCGAGACCTACTTGCAGTTCGGTGCGGAACCCCGGTTGCGCGTGCGCCCGGTGCGCGGCACGGCGCTGGTGTTCCGGCACCGGCAGCTTCACGAAGGCGGTGTCGTGGAGAGCGGGCGGAAGTACGTCCTGAGGACCGACGTGATGTACGGCCCTCCCGCGAAGGCGTCGGGGCAATCGGAGTAGCGCCCGGTTGCCGGGATTATCGCGCTCGTGTGGTTCACCTCAACTCGGGCAAACTGTGCGGTCGATATCAACGTGCCGAATGTGCCGGGGTTCCGGGTTCCGCACGGGTGCGCCATGCACGGATTAGTTCGCTGCCTCCCCCACGTCGCCGGGTTCGCCTGCCTCACCTTGGTCTTCGGGCCGGGGTGCTCTCGGTATCACTACCGCGAGCGCGCCGACAAGGACGTGGCCGGCGTCATCTCGCAAAAGAATATCTTCCCCGACTGGCAGGTGAAGAAGGACTGGCACGCGTACCCGGACCCGCGGGCGCGATTCGCCGATAACACCAACCCGGACCGGCCCCCGTACCCGCCCGACGATTTCGCCGCCCGCACCCTGTCGCCGAACCCGCAACGGCCGACGAAGAAGTCCGGGGTTGGGCGCATGGACGGCACCGGTTACGTCGCGCTGCTCGAACATTGGGACGCGGAGAACCGGGCCGACGACCCGCTCCCGCCGGCGCGCGGCGTGGCGCAAGACGATCCGTTCCCGGCCCCATTCTTTAAAAGAGAAGGGCCACGAACAGAAGGGCCGCGCACAGAAGGGCCGCGCACAAGCGCTGCTGGTGCGGCTCTCACACCCGGTTCCGGGGGAAAACTCGTTGCCGATCACCCCGCAGTGCGCCACCGCCTGCCGCTGGGTTATCCGGGCACGTTCTCGCCCGCGTCCGAAAAGGGCACCGCTCAGAAGCCGGTCGCGCCAAACGCTGCCGCGAAGACCACACCCGCGAAGCCGGACGAGTTCGGCCCGTGGACCGCATCCGGACGAGGGGCGCTCGGCCCGACCATCGTTACCGATCGCGGGAACCAACCGGGGAGTTCCAAACTGCCCCCGCCGAAGGTGATTGTGGTTTCGGGCACGGACGAGGCAAAATCGGGAACCATCCCGGCGGGCGGGACGAGCTTACAGCCGCCGGTTCCGCCGCCGGAAACGGCCCCGGCGCAACCGGTTCCGCTCCCGGAACCGCGCCCGGTCGATCCGAAACAACCGGACGGTGAGCCGCTCGGGAAGATGTCCGATTTGTACCCCCAGGGGCTCACCACCGGCGACCCCGAGTCGGATTACCTGAAAGCGCTGGAGTCCGCACAAATCGGATACCGCCTCAAGCTCGATCAGGCCATCGAGCTTGGCCTGTTCAACGCCCGCGAGTACCAGGACCGGCGCGAGGACCTGTACCTGAGCGCGCTGCCCGTCACGCTGGAGCGGTTCAACTTCGCCGCTCAGGCGCTGTTCATCGAAAAGGTGGTCCGCCAGTCCACCGGGCGCGAACTGGCCACCGCCGGCGAGCGCTGGAACCTGGGCACCACCGCGGGCATCAGCAAGTTGTTCCCGACAGGGGCGTTGCTGACCGCGCAACTGGCGAATCAGGTGGTGATCGACCTCTCCGGCGACCGCCCGCAGACCAGCATCAGCAACCTGACGCTGAGCCTTGCGCAGCCGTTCCTCCGCGGCGGCGGGTTCGCGGTCACCCTCGAAGGGTTGACACAGGCCGAGCGCACACTGTTGTACGCGATGCGGTCCTACGCGCGGTTCCGGAAGATCTTCTACGTGGCAATCGCGGGGGGCGGCGGGTACACGAACAACCCATACGGGCTTCAGGGGTTGTCGCCGAACCTCGGGCGCGGGATCGGCGGGAACCTGACCGCGCCGAGCACCGGCTTTCTTCCCCTGCTGTACCAGTCGGCGCTTATAGCCAACCAGCGCAAGAACGTGTCCGCACTGGAGCGGCTGTTGCGGCTGTACCAGGAGTTCCGCGAGGGCGGGCAGCAGTCGGACCTCCAGGTCGGGCAGGTGGAGGTGAACCTGCTCAACAGCCGGGCGCAGCTCCTGGGGCAGGCCGGGGGCGTCGCGGCCGGCAGCAGCGGCGGGAGCGGCATCCGCGGCTACCTCGGCTCGTTGGACAATTACAAGCTCCAACTCGGGCTGCCAATGACGGTCGGGTTGGACCTGGATGATGCCCCGCTGCGCCCCATCCGGGAGCAACTCGGGCGGTTCGAGGAGGTGTACGCCCAGGTCAACCAGGTGGAGCTGCGCGCGGCGAAGTACGACCCGGCCGCGCCGGTCGCCGGGTTCCGCGCCCGGTGGCGGGCCCTGCTCACCGAATCGCCCCTGGTCGCGGGGACCCCGTTCGCCAAGAGCATCGGCGAACGGTTCGATTCTTGGTCCCCGAGCAAGTTGACCGACGACCGGGCCGCGGCCCGGTTGGCCTCACTGCGCGAAGAGCGCCGCAAGCGGCTCGACGCCCGAGCCGACCGCCTCGTGAAGGGTCAACCCGAGCCGCCCGCCGAAACGCAGCGGATCGCGCAGCTAGAAGACGAGATCGACCTGGGGGAGTTCGACCGGTTGGTGCGGGTGTACGAGTCGCAGCCGTGGGCGAAGCTCATCGGCCCGGCCAAGGCCGGTGCCCAGGCGGCGGCGTTCCGCGACGCCTTCAACGCGTTCTATTTGCTCATCCTCGAAGCGCGGAACGACCGCTTGGTGCTGGTCCGCGGCCGGTGGCCGGAACTGCCCCCGCTCGCGATCGGAGCAGGCGGGACGGATGCGCTCGCGGCCTCACTCGACGAGGCATACGCGGCCTCGGTCCAGACCGCGCTGGCGAACCGGCTCGACCTGATGAACGCCCGGGCACAGGTGGTCGATGCGTGGCGCCAGATCGCCGTTCAGGCAAATTCGTTGCAAGGAGTCTTCGACGTCCGGTATGATTTAACCAGTAGCACGCCAGCCGGTCGAAACAATGGTCTCGCGTTTTCCGCCGACCGCAGCGACCACCGGCTAACTTTTAACGCGGAACTGCCCCTGGTTCGCCGCGCCGAGCGCAATATGTACCGTGCGGCGCTGGTCGCCTACCAGCGGCAGCGCCGCACGCTGATGGCGTTCGAGGACAACATCGCCAACGACGTGCGCAGCGACCTGCGGAGTTTGCGAACCCTCGCCCAGTTGTACCGCATCCAACAGCGGGTGGTGGAACTCGGGTACTCGCAGGTGGACAACGCCCAGGCCATCCTGCTCGCGCCGCCGGCGCCGGGGGCCGGGAACGACGCGGGCAGCGCCGCGGCCCTCACCCAACAGGTGCTCCAGGCCCAGAGCAACCTTGTGGGCGCCCAGAACTCGCTGTACCAGATCTGGGTCGCCTACCAGACGGGCCGGATGCAGTTTTACCTCGACCTCGAACAGATGACCCTCGACGACCGCGGGGTGTGGATCGATGAGTTCTTCAACCGAGCCGACCGTTCCCGTCGTTCACCCGGTGCCGCCGGCGAGCAGCCCCGGCAACCCGCCGGCGAACGGCTTCCTGCCCCCCGCCCCGCCAACCCCGGAGGCGGGTAACAAACCGCGGCAGCTCCCGTCCCGGGCGAAGGGAGGGCGCAAGCTGCTCCCCCTCGCGCTCGGCGGGGCGCTGCTGCTCGGCGGCGCCGCTCTGGGCGGGTGGTACGCATTCCTCCGCCCGGCTCCGGTGCGCAACGACGTGCTGATTCACACCGTCAAGCGCGAGCCGCTCGTCGTCAGCGTGGCCGAGAAGGGGACGCTCGAATCGGCGGACAACCGGGACATCGTCTGCCGGGTGCGGGCCGGCTCGAAGGGGTTCGCCAGCACCATCAACTGGGTCATCGACGACGGCTCCCGGGTCAAACCGGGGCAGCTCCTCATGATCCTCGACGACTCCGCTCTGAAGGACCAGGAAGAAGAACAGCAGATCAAGGTGGACACCGCGAAGGCCAACAAGATCAAGGCCGACAGCGACTACGAAATCGTTGTCAAGCAGAACGAGATCACCATCGAGACGGCCAAAAACGCACTGTCGCTGGCAGAAATCGACCTGGAGAAGTTCACCGGGCTGGGCTACGACTCGACCCTCCGGGCCCGGGCCGCGGTCGGCGGCGGGATCGCGGGGCTGTCCGAGAGCGGCTCGTTCCAGCAACTCATGGACGACCAGACCGGACAGGTGAAGCTGGCCGAGAGCAACCTCGAACAGTATCGCGAGCGGTCCGCCTGGGCCGACCGGATGGTAAAACTGTCTTATATGAGCGCGGCCCAGGCCCAGTCCGAGCGTTCGAAGATGGAAAGCGCCATCGAAGACCTCCGGAGCAAGCGTGCCAAGCTGCTCCAGATGACCAGCTACGACCGCAAGCAGCAACTCACCGACCTGCGGAGCAAGCGCACCAACGCGCTACTGGCCCTCGAACAGGCCGTGCTCCAGGCGGAAGCAAACCTCGCCAAGGCGCTCGCCGAGAAGAAGCGGGCCACCTCCGAGTTCACCCAACAGGACGAGAAGCTGCGGGAGATCGCGCAGCAGCGGGCCGAGTGCAAGATCGTGGCCCCCAACGACATCGAACCGGACTCGCTCGTGGTCTACTACAAACAGGAATCGAGCCGGTTCAGTAACAGCACGCAGGGGCTGATCGAACAGGGCTCGCAGGTGAAGGAGGGGCAAAAGCTGCTCCGCATCCCGAACCTGCACCGGATGCAGGTCAACACGAAGGTTCACGAGGCGATGGTCGCGCGGATCCGGGGCGACGTGCGGGTCCCGACCCACTTGGTGGACAACTTCCGGGCGGCGCTCCTGCTCAACACCGACGCGTTCAGCCGGCTCGTAAGCCAGCGGCAAGAGGTGGCGGATAAGGTGCGCGAGCAGTTCCGCAACCAGGAGTACAAGAAACTGGCCGACGGGCAGAAGGCGACCATCCGCGTGGACGCGCTGCCGGACCGCCAGTTCGAGGGGCACGTGCGCACCGTGTCCGCGGTCGCCAGCCAGGCCGATTCGTGGATCTCGGATGTGAAGCTGTACCAGACCCTGGTGACGATCGACTACGAGATCTTCCCAGACGGGAGCAAGAAGCGGTTGGAGGGCGAGCGCTTAAAGCCCGACATGACGGCCGAAGTCACGATCACCGTGGACACGGCTCGTGAGGCCGTTCTCACCGTCCCGGTGCAGTCGATCATCGGCGGCACGGAGATGGGAGTGACGCGTGAGGTGTTCGCCAAGGTCCCGGGCGGCGGGTACGAACGCAAAGAGGTGACCCTCGGGCTCTACAACGAGAAGTTCGTGGAGATCAAGAGCGGGTTGGCCGAGGGCGACGAGGTGGTGATGAATCCCAAGGTGCTGTTGGCCCCAGACGACAAGACCCGCACCCGCGATGGTGGCACCGGCGGCGGGAGCAAGGGTGGCCCCGGCGACAACCCGAAGGGCGGCGGTGATGGCGCCCCCGGTGGTGCTGGCAAGAAAGGCGGCGGCAAGAAGGGCGCCGGCGGTCCGCCCCCGGGTGCCGGTGGGGCGCCGCGAGGCTAACCGCCCGGAGGCGGAACAGTGAGCCCACCCGTGCGACACAGAACCGGAGGCGCCCCTCCGTTGTGTCGCGCCGGCGGGCTCGCGTCGCTTACGTTACAACCAGATTCCGGGCTGCCCTGCGTCCGGATATCGGTTGACCAAAAGCGAGAAGACCGTCCGGAACGGAGGGCGCGGGGCGCCGCGTGCTCGTCCCCTTTAGGGATCACTGATCAATTAAAACGACAGGGATCAACTGTACTGGTCCGGTGCGCTCGCCGCGGTGCCGTTGCTCGGACCGGTTCAAAACACTGCCCTCCGGGTTGCGCAATGCCTGCCATCGTTCGCATCGTCGATCTGGTCAAGAACTACTACATGGGGACGCAGACGGTTCACGTCCTCAAGGGGTTGAACCTGTCATTCGATGAGGGCGACTTTGTGGCCCTCATGGGGCCGTCCGGGTCGGGCAAGTCCACGCTGCTCAACGTCCTCGGGTGCCTCGACCGGCTCACCAGCGGGCACTACTTCCTCGGTGACGTGGACGTGTCCCACATGGACGACGACCAACTCTCTGAGGTCCGCAGCACGTACCTCGGGTTCATTTTCCAGTCATACAACCTACTTCCGCAGTACACGGTCGTTGAAAACATCGAGCTGCCGCTGCTTTACCAGGGCATCAAACTCGACGAGCGCACCAAGGCCCGCTGTGTGGCCCTCGCGGAACTCGTTGGGTTGGGGGATCGCCTGGACCACAAGCCCCTCCAACTGTCCGGCGGGCAGCAACAGCGGGTGGCCGTCGCGCGCAGTCTGGTGAACGACCCGCACTTAATTTTGGGCGACGAACCCACGGGTAACCTTGACACAAAGACCAGCATCGAAATTATGCAGATGCTACGGGAACTGAACCGGGCCGGGAAGACGATCATCATGGTGACGCACGAGAACGATATCGCCGCGTGGGCGCGCCGGGTGGTGCGACTGCGCGACGGGTGCGTCGAGTCGGACGTGCGGAACGACACCCGCACCATCGCCGAGATGGACCGCTGAGGTGGCCCGCTCATGAGCCTGCCCTTCGACGCGACGACCAAAGAACTGATCGAAACGGACCCGGTGGGGTGGGTCACGTTTTTCGGCGGCGCGGCCCGCGCGTCGGCGGTGGGGCTGATCGACGCGGATCTCGCAACGGTCACCACGGACGCGGACAAAGTGATCCGCGTGGACGAGCCGTTCCGCTGGCTGTTGCACCTGGAAATTCAGACCGGGCCGAGCGCGGACCTGGAGCGCCGGGTGCTTCGCTACAACGCCCTGCTCACCGCCCGCCACGAGGCGCCGGTAGCCTCGGCGGTGGTGCTGCTCCGGCGGAAGGGGAACATGGCGTGGCTGAGCGGGCGCATGCCGGTGGCGCCGCCGGTCGGGCCGAGTTGGGAGTTCCGGTATCAGGTGGTTCGGGTGTGGGAGCGCCCCGCGTCCGAGTTCCTGAGCGGCCCCCTGGGATTGGTGCCGCTGGCCCCGCTGGCCGGGGTGAGCGAGGCGGAACTGCCGACCGTGATCGGCGCAATGAAAACACGGCTCGACGAACCGGCGAACCGGTCGCTGGCCGCCAAATTGTGGGGCGCGAGTTACGTACTGATGGGTTTGGCGTTTGAGCAGCCATTTATTGACGCCGTGTGCGCGGGAGTGATGCAAATGGAAGAGTCCGTGACCTACCAGGCGATCCTCAAACGCGGAATGCAGGACGGACTCGAACGGGGGCTCCAACAGGGGCTCCAACAGGGGCTCCAACAGGGGCTCCAACAGGGGCTCCAACAGGGGCTCCAACAGGGGCTCCAACAGGGCTCGACGCAAGAAGCGCGCAAGGTGGTGCTCCGCCTGGGGCACAAGAAGTTCGGCCCCCCTTCGGTGGCCCACGAGGCCACACTCAACGCGCTGACGGACCTCGCCCGGTTGGACGCGCTGGCCGAGAAGTTGCTCGACGTGAGCACCTGGGACGAGTTACTCGCCGGGGCGTGAGCCGGGCGCCGCGCCCGGTTGGCTTGCGGTTCGTTGTCGAGCCCCGAACACCTGCCGCATGTGCGCAACGGGCAGGAAGAGGACCATACACCCGCTCCGCACCTCGGAACGGTTCTCGGAGACGTGAATGCCTGGCTTCGACCTCTCGTTCGTGCATCTGATCGGTCTCGGCGCGGCGGTGCTGGCCGCTGCCGCGGTGCTGTTCTTCGCCGTCGGTGGCTCCGCGGCGGCGTGGGTGGTGGCCCGGCTCCCGTTCGCGAACAACACCGCCAAGCTCAAACGCAGCGTCTCGCTCGCGATGAAGAGCCTGTGGTTGCACAAGCTCCGCTCGGTGCTCTCGGTGCTCGGCATCATCATCGGGACGTGTTCGGTCATCTCGCTCATGTCATTCGGCGAAGGGTCCATGCAGGACGCGCTCGACGACATCAAGCGCCAGGGCGCGACCAACATTATCGTGCGCAGCACCAAGCCGCCGGACGACTCCGCAACCGCCTCGAAGGGATTCGTCACGAGCTTCGGGCTGGTGCGCGACGACCTGGAACGGTTCAGCACGCTCACCAGCGACGGGGCGGTGTCGCGGATCGTACCCATGCGCGTGTTCCCGACCG
>DASWYH010001134.1:0-14252 GCA_036405095.1 Gemmata sp.
TGCTCGAACAGATCGCGACCGGGGCGCCGCTCGGCGACACGCTGGCCGCGATCGTTCAGCTCGTCGAGGACGAGTTCCCGGACACGGTCGGATCGGTTCTGCTCCTGGACCGCGACGGCGCCCGGCTCCGGCCCGGGGCGGCCCCGCGCCTGCCGCCCGCGTACACCGCGGCCATCGACGGGGTGGCGATCGGCCCCCGGGCCGGGTCGTGCGGGACCGCCGCGCACACCCGGGAACCGGTGTACGTGGCCGACATCGGGGCCGACCCCCTGTGGGCCGATTTCAAGGCCCTCGCCCTCGCGCACGGGCTCCGCGCCTGCTGGTCCACGCCCGTATTGGGCGCCCCGCGGGGGCCGGGGCCGCGGCCCGTACTGGGCACGTTCGCGGTGTACGCGCGGGTGCCCGGGGCGCCGCCCCCCCGGTTCGCGGAGGTGGTCGCGCGGGCCGAGCACCTGGCCAGCGTCGCGATCGAGAGCGACCGCGCGGACCGCGAGCTGCGGGAGAGCGAGGAGCGGTTCCGGGCGTACGTGGACCACGCCGCGGACGCGCTGATGCTCCACGACGCGAGCGGGGCGGTGGTGGACGTGAACCGGCAGGCGTGTGCGAGCCTCGGGTACGCGCGGGACGAGCTGATCGGGCTCACCCCGGCGGACTTCGACCCGGACGTGACCCCCGAGGGGCTCGCGGGGATCTTCGCCGGGCTGGGCGCCGGGGGCACGGTCGCGTTCGACTCGCGGCACCGGCGCAAGGACGGGACCGTGTTCCCGGTCGACCTGCGGATCCGCCCGTTCGAGATGGGCGGGCGCCGGTTCCACCTCGCCCTCGCCCGCGACATCACCGAGCGCAAGAGCGCGGAGGCGGCCCTGCACCGGCGGCTCGCCGAACTCACCGCGCTGCACCGCATCGGGGTGGCCTGTTCGCAGGCCCGCACCGCCGACGAGGTGCTCGGGCGCGTCACCGCGGTCATCGCCGAGCGGTTCTTCCCTGACAACTGCGGGTTCCTGCTCCTCGACGCGGGCCGCGGGGTGCTGGTGCCGCACCCGTCGTTCGTGCTCACCGACCCGGCGGTGGTCCGGGCGGAGATCCCGCTGGACACGGGCGTGACCGGGCGGGTGGCGCGCACGGGGCAGCCGGTGCGGGTCGGGGACGTGGGGGCCGAGCCGTGCTACCTCGCGGCGGACCCGCGCACCCGCTCGGAGCTGTGCGTCCCGATGACGATCGGGTCGAAGGTGGTCGGCGTGTTCAACGCGGAGCACCGCGACCCGGGCGCGTTCTCGGCGACCGACCAGCAGCTGCTCGGCACCGTTGTGGACCTGGCGGGGAACGCGCTCGAGCGGCTCCGGGCCGAGGAGTCCCTGCGGGCCAGCGAGGAGCGGTACCGCGACCTGGTCGAGCTGTCGCCGGAGGGCGTTTCGATCCTGTACGAGGGCACGTTCGTGTACGTGAACCGGCCCGGCGCGGGCGTCCTCGGGCTGACCCCCGCCGACCTCCTGGGGCGCCCGCTGGCCGAGTTCCTCCACCCGGACGACGTGCCGGTGAGCCGCGCGCGCCAGGGCGCGGTGGTCGCGTCCGGGTGCGCGGCCCCGCTGCACCCGTTCCGGCTGCGGCACGCGGACGGCACCTGGCGCGTGCTGGAGTCGTGCGCCGGTCCGTGCCGGTTCGAGGGGAAGGCCGCGGTGCAGGTGCTCGCGCGCGACGCCACCGAGCGGCTCCGGGCCGAGGCCGCGCTGCGCGAGCGCGAGGAGCAGTTGCGCCTGTTCGTGGACCACGTGTGGGCCGCGATCGCGATGGTGGGCACCGACATGCGGTACATCCGCACCAGCCGCCGGTGGCTCACCGATTACCAGCTCGGGCCCCGCGACCTCACCGGGCTCAGCTTCTACGAGGTGTTCCCCGAGACCCCCGAGCGGTGGAAGGCGGTCCACCGCCGGTGCCTCGCCGGGGCCGAGGAGCGGTGCGAGGAGGACCGGTTCGAGCGGGCCGACGGGACCGTCCAGGTGCTCCGCTGGGAGATCCGCCCGTGGCGCCGCGCGGACGGGGCCCCCGCCGGGCTGGTGATCTACACCGAAGACATCACGGCCCGGAAGCGGCTCGAGGCCCACTACCAGCAGGTCACGAAGATGGAAGCGGTGGGGCGGCTCGCGGGCGGGATCGCGCACGACTTCAACAACCTGCTCACCGTCATCAACGGGTTCAGCGACATGGCCCTGCGGGGCGCCGGGGCCGCCGACCCGCACCGGGCCGCGCTGACCGAGATCCGGGCCGCCGGGGAGCGCGCCGCCCGGCTCACCCAGCAGCTCCTCGCGTACAGCCGCAAGGCGATGATCGAGCCGAAGGTGCTCGACCTCAACGAGCTGGTGACCGAGTCGGTGAAGATGATCCGGCTGGTCGGCGAGGACGTGCTGGTGGCGCGGGCGCTGGACCCGGGGCCGGTCCGGATCCGGGCCGACCGCGGGCAGATCGAGCAGGTGCTGATGAACCTCGTGGTCAACGCCCGGGACGCGATGCCCGCCGGGGGCCGGCTCGCCATCGAGACGAGAACCGTGACCCTCGGGCCGGACGAGCTCCCCGACGACCCGGACCTGCGCCCCGGCCGGTACGTCCGGCTCACGGTCGCGGACACCGGCGCGGGCATGACCGAGGAGGTGCGGGCCAAGGTCTTCGAGCCGTTCTTCACCACGAAAGAGGTGGGGAAGGGGACCGGCTTGGGGCTCGCGGTCGCCCAGGGGGCGGTCAAACAGAACGGCGGGCACATCAGCGTGACCAGCGCGGTCGGGGCCGGGACCACGTTCACCCTGCTGTTCCCGGCGGTCCCGGGCGCGCCGGGCGAGTCGGGCGAGGCCCCGCCCCCGCCCGTCCGCGGGACGGAAACGCTCCTGTTGGTCGAAGACGAGGACGCGGTCCGTGCGGTCACCCGGCTGGGCCTGGAGGGGTACGGGTACACGGTCCTCGCGGCCGGCGGCGGGCCGGCGGCCCTGGCCCTGGCCGATCGGCACCCCGGGCACATCGATTTGCTGGTCACCGACGTGGTGATGCCCCACATGGGCGGCCGGGAGCTGGCCGAGCGGCTCCGCCACCGGCGCCCCGGGCTGCGCGCGCTGTTCGTCAGCGGGTACACGGACGACGTGGTGCTCCGCCACGGGCTCGGTAGCACCGCCGACGGGTTCCTCCAGAAGCCGTTCACGCCCCAGACGCTGGCGCGAAAGGTCCGGGAGATGATGGACCAAGATGGGTAGCGCTGCGGCGTATACAAGGGGAATCCACAGGGGGCGAGAATGCGTATAAGTACCGGGGCCGCTCGCCCGAACGGGGCCGCCATGCGTTACACCACCGTCGCCGGGCTGCTCGCGGGGCTCGCCGCACTCGCCGGGTGCGGCGCCTCAAACACCGCGGCCCCGCCGCTGACCCTCGAACAGGACGCGGCCCTGTTCCAGACGCGGGGGGCCGAGCGCGGAACCCCGAAGCGGCTCCCGGAGCGGTTCACCGACGCGACCGGCCGGGAGATCGACCTGGCCGCGTACCGGGGCAAGTCGAACGTGGTGCTGGTCGTCGTCAAGGGGTTCTCGCCCAAGTACCAGGCGTTCTGCCCCGGGTGCCTGGCCCAGGTGGGCTCGCTGGTCAACCACTACGACGAGTTCCAGGCGCGCGGGGCGGAGGTGCTGCTCGTCTTCCCCGGGGCGCGGGACACGCTGGACCCGTACCTCCGGAGCAGCCGCGTGGACGGGGCGGGCGGGAACCCGAAGGTGCCGTTCCCGATCCTGCTGGACCCGAAGCTCGAAGCCGTTGAGGCCCTGGGCGTCAGGAGCGAGCTGGCGAACCCGTCCACGTTCATCCTCGACCGGAAGGGGGACGTGGTGTTCGGATATGTCGGCAGTATGAACGACAATTACGACCGGCCGTCCGTCAAGGCCCTCTTGGCGCAACTTGACAAGATTAACGATGCGAAGTGAGCCGGTCCCTGCTGCGCGCGCCGCCCCACGGGTGCAACCGCGGGGTGCGGCCGTGCGGCCCCGAGGGGCCCCACACCCTACACCTGAAGCGGGGTTGCCGGCGCGCGCGGCATCCGGTATCCACGGCCCGCTTGCGCCCATGCGGACCTGCGCCGATCCGATGACCCCCCGTGAGCGCCGAAACGCCAACACATGAGCCTTCCAACGGACACGATCCCCGGACCGGGTGGCACCCATCCCGGTGCCGCGCGCGACTGGTTCGTCCGGTTCGCGACCGGGGCGACCGAGGGGCCGATTTCCGAGAGCGAGCTCCGGAGCCGCGCCGCGACCGGGCTGCTGAGCGCGGCCGATCTGGTCAGCCCGGACCGCGCGGGGTGGGTGCCGGCCGGGTCCGTTCCGTGGCTCCGGTTCCCGCCCCCCACGCCCGCGCAGATCAGACCGCTGGTCGAGACCGTCGTTGCGGGGGCGCTGCCGGCGCCAGTTGCGCCGTCGGGGCAGTTCGCGCCCCTGGACTCGGTCCCGGGGTACGAGATCACCGGGTTGCTCGGCACCGGGGCGTGTGGGGTGGTGTTCCGCGCGGTGCAGACCCGGCTCGACCGGGTGGTCGCGCTGAAGACGGTGCGGGTGGCCGAGACCGCACCGGCCGACGTGCTCGCGCGGTTCGATCAGGAAGCGGTCGCGCTGGCCCGGCTCCAGCACCCGAACATCGTGACCGTACACGACTGCGGGCACACGCAGGGGCGCGCGTTCTTCGCGATGGAGCTGCTCGACGGTGAGGACCTGGGGCAGAAGCTCCAGCGGGAGGGGCCGCTCGGCGAGCGGCTCGTGTGGCTCATCGCGCGGCAGACCGCGGCGGCCCTGGACCACGCGGACCGCCACGGGGTGATCCACCGCGACGTGAAGCCCGCGAACCTGTTCCTGGTGCCGCCCCCGACCGGGTTCCCGCTCCCGTCCGGCGTGCCGATGGTGAAGGTGACCGACTTCGGCCTGGCGCTCACGCTCCGCGGGCCGGAAGAGGCCGACCTCGCCCGGACCTCGGACGGGGTGTTCCTGGGCACCCCGGTGTACATGGCCCCGGAGCAGTTCGGCGGCCCCGTGGACCGGCGGGCCGACATCTACAGCCTCGGGGCGACCGTCTACCAGGCGCTCACCGGCGCGCTCCCGTTCGACGGCCGGACCGTGCCCGAGGTGATGCGGCAGAAGGCCCTGCCGGCGCCCCGGCTCCCGGGCCGGATCTCGGAAGAAACGGCCGACCTCGTGGCCGCGATGATGGCCCCGGAGGCGGGCGACCGGCCCGGCAACTACGCCGAACTGATCGCCCGGATCGACGCGCTCCCGTGTCTCGACGGGGCGTTCACCGCGGCCGGCCTGCCCATCGCCGCCGCACCGCCGCCGCTCCCCTCCCTCTCCCCGCCGGTGGCCTTCGGGCTCGATGCGGAACCGCTCGCGCTCCCGGCCCCGGAGGCGGCGTTTGAGTTGCCCCCGGCACCGGGGCGCAGGCGGCGGCGCCGGTACGCGGTCGCCGCGGCGGTTCTGGTCGGGGTGTTGAGCGCTTCGGCCGTCGTGTTCAACCGGCCCTCGAAGCCGCCGGTCTACGCGGTCGGGGCGACCGAACTGCTGTTCGCCGGCACCCCGCTCGGGTGGAACGGGTCGGGCTGGCACACCGAAAAAGACGACGAGGGCGTGACCGTGCTGGCGGGGCAGGGCCAGGCCACACGGCCCCTGCACCCGTGGCCCCATTTTCGGGTGACCATAAGAATCGATCTGCACCGCGCGGGCACCGCGGAACTGGTCATCGCGAGCACCGCCGCGCGCTCCCAGGGTGGGGTTCAGTGGGTCGTTCGATTGGACCGTGCGGAGGGGGCTTCGTTTGGTAAGCGGTCGGGGCCGGCGGGTGCGTTTGAACCGGTCCGCGCCCCGGTCCCGCTCCCGACCGCCCGCGGCGTCCGGACGCCGTACCTCCAGGTCCGGTACGAGTACGCCGGGGGGGTGCTCGCGGTGTGGCTCGACGACCAGCCGCTGGGGTACGTGTCGGCCCGCGGGTTGCGGATCACCGAGCTGCTGTTGGACGCTCAGGGCGGGCCGGTTCGCATCGACGGCGCGGAACAGGCGGAGTTGATTGAGAAAAAGGCCCCGCAGCGGTAGTGGTGCCTGCCGCCGGCCCGGTTCGAGGGATAAACTGTCACGGTTCCGATCTGGAGCCGCCATGTCCGAGCCGTCCACTGACCCCGGCGATACCGCGCACGCGCCGATTGGCTCGTCGGCTTCGCCCGTTGGGTCCGAGCCGCCCACCGATCCGGGCGACACCCTCGAACAGTCCCCCCCAAGATCGCGCACGGGTTCTTGCGGCCTCCAGTTCACCTGTGCTGAGGGTGCCGGGTTATGAGACTCTCGGGGAACTCGGCAAGGGCGCAATGGGTGTCGTGTACCGTGCCCGGCAACAGACGTTGAACCGACTCGTCGCGCTCAAGCTGGTTCGGTGCGAGGGCACGGGTGCGGAGGTGCCGCGATTCCTGACCGGGGCGGGAGCGGTCGCCGCGATCCGGCACGTTAACGTCGTTCAGATTTACGAGTGCGGCGACTGCGCGGGGCAACCGTTCATGGCCCTTGAGTACCTGCCCGGCGGAACCCTTGCGGCTCGCCTCGCGGAGACCGGTCGGTTCCCGACCGGTGAGGTGCTCCGGGCGCACGAGGCCGCCAAGTTCGCGAGCCCCGAGGCGGACGTTTGGGCACTGGGCGTGATTCTGTACGAGTGCCTGGCCGGCCGGCGCCCATTTGTCGCGGTCTGCTTCGAAGCGTTGGTCGCCCAGATATTGGCGGTTGACGTGGTGCCGGTGCGGAAGCACGCACCGGCGGTTCCGCGCGAGCTGGAACGCATCTGCCTCAAGTGCCTCGCGAAGCGGCCGGGGGCGCGCTACCCGACGGCCAAGGGACGGGCCGCCGATTTGGATCAGTTCCTCGCCGGTGCGCCGCGCGTTCGTTTCCGGTTTCGGCCGGTCCGCGGCCCCCGTATGGTTCTCGCGCTCGTGGTACCGGTGCTGATTGCTGCCGGGGTCGGCGGCGCGGTGCTCTCGGACGTGTTTGACCGGCCCGCGGGCGTGGTGGTTCCACCCAAACCGGTGGTGCTTGTGCCACACTCACAGGTCGGGTTGTTCGACGGGCGGAGCGTTTTGCCCTGGACCGGGCGCAACGTTGTGCTCGAACTGGACGACGAAAAGAAGCCGGTGCTCACCGGGTGGGGGGGCTCGCCCGGCGACTGGACCCGCCCGCCCACTTCCGGGTGACGCTGGCTCTGGACGCACACGAAGCTCAAAACGTCGTGGTGGTTTTGGCGACTGGGGACGGTCCCACCGGCACCGCGCGAGTGGCTCGTGACCCTGGACCGCGACGCGGCGACCGTCGTGTTCGGGACGCGGTCCGGTGTGAACGGTGCGTTCGAGCCGTTGGGGAAGGCGGTTCCGATCCCCACGCGGGCTTCGCGCGCGGCGGAGGGGAGGCCACCGTCCCTGGAGTTGCAGTTCGAACGAGCCGGTGGGGTGTTATCCGCCCGGTTCAACTATCAGCCGCTCGGGAGCGCCCCGGACGGTGAGATGCGCACCACCGAGGTGCGCAGCATCGCCACCGGCCCTGTCCGAATCGGATCCGCTTTGCTCGAAGAGTTGGTTCCCCAAGCGTAGCGCGGTCGGAGATCACGGCACCGGCGGCGCCTTGGGGTGCAGCTTGATGCGGGCGTCGTACTCGGCTGCGAGAACGTCCCGCACGGTGCCCCGTTTGATGAGTTCCTTCTCGGGCACCGCGCCCAGATCCTTCGTGTCTTTGATCCACCGATCCAGCGCGTCGGACATGTCCTTGCGCACCTTCTGGAGGGGCACCGATTCCGCGTTCGCGAGGTTGTGGATCTCGTGCGGGTCGGTTTCGAGGTCGTACAGCTCTTCCTTCGGTTTGGTGCGGCTCATGAACAGCATCTGCGTTTTGTTCAGCTTCCCCTCGAACGCGAGCCGGCGCCACTCGCGCAAGATCGGCATTTCGTCCATGTAATTGGTGTACTGGAAGTACGGCAGGTCCGGTTCGAAGTTGCGGACGTACCGATACCGCTCGCCGCGCACCGTGCGGATGCGGTCGTAGGTCTCGTCCATGCGGTCGCGCGCGCCGAACACGTATTCGGGTGCCGGCTGGGCCTTCGTGCCGAGCATCACGCGCCCCTGCATGTGTGCTGGCACCTCGGCCCCCGCGAGCGCGAGAACCGTGGGCGCGAGGTCGAGAAAGCACACGAGGTCTTCGCGCACGCTCCCGGGCTTCACCTGTCCCGGCCAGCGCACCAGGAAGGGCACGCGCAGCCCGCTGTCGTAGGGCCAGCGCTTGCAGCGGGTCAGCCCCGACCCGTGGTCGCCGTAGAACACCACCACCGTGTTGTCGGCGAGCTTCCGGTCTTCGAGGAGCTTCAGCACGTCGCCGGCGATGTAGTCCATCGCGGTGATGTTGTCGTGGTAGGTCGCCACGCAGTCGCGCACGGGGACGGTGTCCGGGTAGTACGGGGGGAGCTGCACCTTTGCCGGGTTGTGCCGCTCGGCGGGTTTGAGGCGCGCGGTGTTCTTCGCGTACTGAAAGTGCGTCGCGCGGGCCTGGCTCTCGTGCGTGACGGTGATGTTGTACACCGCGAAGAACGGCGGCTTGAGCAGCTCGGGCCTCTTGGTCCAGTCGGCGGTTTCATCGACCCACCCTTTGGGCACGTCGAAGTTGAAGTCGGTCTTCCCGATCCCGCCGCCGGCGGCGGTGGGCCAGCACACGGTGTAGCCCGCTTTCCGCAGGTAGTCCGTGAACAGCGGGGGCGTCCTGGTCAGCTTCGAGCGCATGTGGTGCGAGCCGAGCGTGGTCGGGTACACGCCGGTGATCATCCCGCTGCGGCTCGGCGCGCACACCGGGGCGTGCGTGAACGCCCGCGTGAACCGGGCGCCCTCTTTCGCGAGCCGATCGAGGTTGGGGGTGATCGCGTCGGGGTCGCCGTAGCACCCAAGGTTGGGTGAGATGTCTTCGCAGGTGAGGAACACGAAGTTCGGCTTCTCGGCGGCGCCGAGCGGCGCGGAGCAGCCGAGCGCGACGAGAAGGGAGAGGGTGAGACGCATGAGGGAAGCTCCTGAAGAACAGCTTCCGACAGGATTAACAGGATCGGGGAGGCGAAGATAGCATTTTGTCGGCGGTCCCGTTGATCTCATGAAGCCGGTCACGCGGCCGGCTGATCTTCTGCGCGCCACGCGCGGAGCGTACACCACACGAGCAACAGGCACGCGGCCCACTGCACGGTGCTCGTCCACAAGTAGACCCGGTGCGTCGGGTAGAAGGGCGGGACCACCAGCACAACCCGGCGCGCGGGGTCCATGTAAGATTCGAGCACCGCGTGCAGGTAGAAGAGCAGCCCCTGACACGCGACCGCGCTCAGCCACAGCACCCGCCGCGCCCAAGCTCGGCGCCGCGAGGGGTCGCGGGTGAGCACGAGATCGAGCGCGACCGCCGCGAGCGCCACCGCGCCCACCCCGTTGAGCGCATCGGTGACGCGGGCGGTGATCGCGCCCTGGCCGACGGCCCCGAGCAGTTTCGTGCCCGTGGGCACCACGGCGGACGTGTAGAACAGGAACCCGCCCTGCCACAGCATCAGGAACTGAACGACGACGAAGCGGCGGAGCGGTGTCATTTCGGCCCCCGGGGTGCGGGTGCGGGCTTTCGCTTCCATTTCACCCACAGCGGCAGCGCGAACAGGTACATTCCGGTCGCCCACAGCATCACGACCACCAGCGCCACCGGTAGGAACACGTACACCTTGAACGCGTCGTGAAACGCACTGCCGTCGTGAAGGCTCTCGATCAGGTCCGAGCGCCGGTACTCGACCTGAAGCACCTTCGCGGTCTGGAAATCGACCTGCACCTCGTACCGGTTCTTGCACTGCACCTTCACGACCCCGTCTTTGGGGCGCACGTCACATCGGTCAACGTCGGACCAGCTATTCACCTGGGCTTCGGGCACGGCTTTGACCGCGGCCAGGATCGCGTCGAAGCTCGCGTTCGGTTCCTTGCCGGCGCCCTTCTTGGTGGGCGGTTGCACCCACGCGAGTTCCTTCTTGAGTTGCAGCAGGCACCCGGTGACGAGTACCAGCAGGAAGGGCACCGAGACAACGACGGCGCCCCACCGGTGCGCTTTGCGGAAGAACACGCGGGGATTAAACGGCATCGGACCGCTTTCGGCTGACGGGCAGTGCGGATACGGTTCGCAACGGGGTGACAGCGGTGATTGTCGGTGTGGGAATCGCCGCGGTCAACTCCGTCCCAGCGGGTGGCCCGGAAAGGCGAATGCGCTCACGCGCGTCGGCCCCCTTCGCGTCACGGTTTGTGCTGCGGAGAGGTGAGTGCCGTTGAGTTGCTCGTTGTTCTTGGTTCGTCGGCGAGCGCGCCAGCGCACGGCGCAAAAACAACAAACGACCGGAGGGTATCCAGTCGCGTTGCGGGAGTGAACGGAGCACCTCAGGCACTTACACCGCGGCCATGACGAGCGCGCCGTTCTGGCCGCCGAACCCGAAGCTGGTCGAGAGGCCGTACCGCACCTTACCCTCCCGCGCCGTGTTCGGGATGTAGTCCAGATCGCACCCCGGGTCCGGGTTCTTCAGGTTGATCGTCGGCGGGTACACCTGTGTCTTCAGGCTCAGCGCGAGGGCCGCGGCCTCGATCGCGCCGCTCGCCCCGATCGAGTGCCCGATCATCGACTTGATCGACGACAGCTGCACCTCGTTCGCGCGCTCGCCGAACACGCGCTTGACAGCCGCCGTTTCCATCAGGTCGTTCAGCTTCGTGCTGGTCCCGTGTGCGTTGATGTACCCGACATCGCGGAAGTCCACTTCCGCTTCCGTCAGCGCCGACTGGATGGCCCGCGCGCCGCCCCGCCCCTCGGGGTCGGGCTTGGTCACGGAGTACGCGTCGAACGTGCTCCCCCAGCCCTTAACTTCCGCGTAAATGGGCGCGTTGCGGGCCTTCGCGCGCTCGTAGTCTTCGAGCACCAGGACCGCCGCGCCCTCGCTGATGACGAACCCGTCGCGGAGCCGGTCGAAGGGGCGCGAGCGCTCCTCGGGGGCGCGCCCGTTCGATTTGCTCAGCGTGCCCAGCGCCGTGTAGGCCAGGAGCATCAGGGGGTCGATGCGGCTGTCGGCGCCGCCGCACAGCATCACGTCCGCGTCGCCGCGGGCGACGAGCCGGTAGCCCTCACCCACCGCCTGCGTCCCGGCGACGCACGCGGTCACCACGGTGTTGTTCGGCCCCTGACAGTTGAACGCCATCGAGATGTGCGCGGCGGCCATGTTCGGCAGGTACTTCAGCAGCCACAGCGGGAACAGGGGCGAGTCCGTGCGGTTCGGGTCGGGGAGCTTCGTGGCGTCAAATTCGCCATCTTCCTGGCACGCGCGTGCCAAAAGCGGCGCGAGTTCGCCCAGCTCCATCGGAACCAGCCCGGTGCCCATCACCACGCCGAGGCGCTCGGGGTTCATGGTCGCGAGGTCGAGCCCGCTATCCGCGACCGCCAGCCCGGCGGCGCCGATCCCGAACTTCGCGGCCCGGCCCATCACCTTGACGGATTTGCGGAACTTGTCGGGGATGAACGGTTCCGGCTCAAAGTCCAGAACCTCCCCGGCCACCCGGATCGGGTGGTTCGACGCATCAAACGAGCGGATCGGCCCGATCCCACTGTGGCCGTCGACGCACGCTTGCCAGAAGGCGTCTTTGCCGACCCCGTTCGGGGCCACAACGCCCAGACCCGATATTACTACCCTGCGCATGACGCCACCCCAATCGGCCGTTCCGGCCCTCGTCCGTGAGAGGAACGGCACGTCACGCTACCGCGAGCCGACCCAGACACCGCACCGCCGGACTCGCCCGCACACCCCAACCCCCCATCTTCACCATCTTCCATAAAGTTAATCTGAGTGCTCCTTTCCTTCAATCCCCCAGACCGAGAGGAATCACGGTATTCAACTCAGCCTGTGCAGATTAACTCGCTAAACTCGTCACAACCGATCGATCCCACGGGTCCCGGTGCCCTCAGTTCGGAGCGGCGCGAGCCGGTTGGGAGCGTGCGAAACTCGGGCCGGGGCGGCGCGGTTGAACCGCCGGTGGGGGAACGTTCTTGGGTGCGGTAACGTAGGGACGTTATAATCTGCCTGGGTGGGCGCGCTCGGAGCACCGGCGCGCACCTGAAGTAACGACACACGATGCGCTCTTCTCTGCACCGCTCGCCGGGGCTCCCTGCCCTCGCCCGGGTTGTCTCGCTTGTCGGGTTGCTCCTCGCCGCGCCCGCGACCACTGCGCAAGACGGTGCCCGGCCGGACGCGGCGCGGGACGCGATGTTCGTGACCGTCGAGAACCCGATCACGAGCGCCACCGTGGCCCGGATCGAGAACCAGATCACGGCCCGGACCAACGAGAAGAACGAGGACCGAAGGGTGTGGACCGTGGTCCTCGACTTCAACCCCGACGACAAGCCCGCGGGCACGACCAACTTCGGCCCGTGCTCCGACCTGGCCAAGTTCCTGAGCAACCCGAAGCTGGCGGGCGTGCAGACCATCGCGTTCGTCCACGCACCGGTCACCGGGCACACCTGCCTACCGGTGCTCACGTGTAAAGAGATCGTGATGAGCAAGGGGGCCGCGCTCGGCCCGATCGTCGGCGAGGGGGTGCTGGCGCTGGACGCTTCCGAACAGATCGCGTACAAGACCCGGTTCAACCGCGACGACCGGTGGCCGGTGGTGCAGAAGATGTTCGACCCGAAGGTGTCGCTGGTGCGCGGGAAGGCCGTCGCCGGGGGCGCGACCCGGTACGCGGACCGCAACGACGCGGCCGCGATGAACCAGATCGCCGGGGCCGAGCCCGTCACCGCGGTGCAGGACAACCAGCTCGCGGTCTACCCGGCGGCGGCGGCGCGCGCGGTGGGGCTGGCCGACGGCGTGGCCGAGACCCGCCCGCAGGTCGCCGAGCTGTACAACCTGCCCCCGTCGAGCGTGCGCGACGACCCGCTCGGCGGGCGCACCCCGGACGCCTACCAGTGGACCCTCAAGGGCGACGTGGACGGGGCCATGCGCGAGTCCGTGAACCGCGTGATCCGCGACGTGCGCAAGAAGAAGGGGAACGTCCTCGTGCTGGTGCTGAGCTGCGGGGGGACCGACCTCGAAGTGGCCCGCGGGCTGGCCGAAGATCTGGTCAAGGCCCAGAGCGGGGACGGCGCGCTCCAGATCATCGGGTTCGTCCCCGAATCGTCCCCGGACGCGGCGGCCGTGGTCGCGCTGGGGTGCTCCGAGATCGTGATGACCAAGGGCGAGAGCGGCGAGGCCGAGTTCGGTAACTTCGACCGCTACCTCAAGGGCGCCAACCCGGCGGCCAAGGCGGCCCAGCTCCAGAGCCTGCGCGCGTTCGCCGTCCAGCGCGGGTATCCGGGGGTGCTGGTCGAAGGGCTGCTCGACCGCGATGTGGAAATCGTTCGCGCAAAGGGCAAGGGCAATGACCTCAACAAGACGCGGCTGATGACCCGCGCCGAGTTCGAGACCGAGAAGAAGGGCGGCGCGTGGGAAGAGGACAAGGTCATCAAGCCGAAGGGGGTGCCGTTCAAGATCACCGCGACGCTCGCGGCCGAGCTGGGGCTGGCCCGGTTCCTGGTGCCGAGCACCAGCGTGGCGGACGTGTGCGCGATCTACGGCGTGGGGGACGCGAAGAGCCCGGACCCCGGGCTCCTGGACCGGTTCGCGGAGTTCCTCCGCATCCCGGTGGTGACCGTCATCCTCGTGATGATCGGGTTCATCGGCCTGATCCTCGAACTCAAGGTGCCGGGGCTGACGGTGCCCGGTATCGTGGCCGCCCTGTGCTTCATCCTGGTGTTCTGGTCGCAGTCCCGGTTCAGCGGGGAGATGTTCGTGCTGGCGCTGCTCCTCTTCTTGCTGGGGCTGGTGCTGATCGGGCTGGAGATCTTCGTGCTGCCGGGGTTCGGCGTGTGCGGGATCAGCGGCATCATGTTCATGCTGGCCGGGCTGGGGCTGGTCACACTGGACCGCGTCCCGCAGAACACCGGGGAGTGGGTCGGCCTGGGGGTCCGCCTCTCGACGTACCTGTTCGCGATGATGGGCGCGGTGGTGGCGGCACTCCTGATCGGCCGGTTCTTGCCGCAGGTGCCGTATGCGAACCGGATGATGCTGAGCCCCCCCAGCGACCAGCCCAACACGACCGATTCGCAACTGCCGGGTGCGAGCGAGGCGGCCGAGCTGCTCGGCGCGATCGGGGC
>DASWYH010001135.1:0-3522 GCA_036405095.1 Gemmata sp.
CACGCGGATGACTCGCACCGCGTTGCAGAATAGACGCCGCACCCCGGCGGGGCTCACGCAAATTTCTCGGCCGCCGGTGGGTCCGATTCGTGCGCTCACGGGTTTGAGATTTTCTCGCCGGTGTGCAAAAATGGCACCTCGCGCTCGGCGCGTATCCGGCGCGTTGCCGCGGACCCGCCCGGCACGCGCACCGCTCGGGGGTCGCACATGGCATTGCCGGGGTTGCTTCTGCACGTCGGGTTGAAGCAACTGTTCAACGTCTCCTCGAAAGAGGCGTGCGAGTGGATCGACAGCCGGTTCCACGATTCGAGCCGGTCCGTGTTGCGCGCCGTGTTCGATGCGAACCGGCGGGCGTGGCACGTTGTGGGGCTCGCCCTGCTCGAGCGCTCCCGGTACGGGTGGGTGACCGACCTGGGCCGCGAGGCCGACCTGAAGGCCGCGCGCGACGAGCTGCGCCCGCTGCTGGCGCTGATTACCGCCGAACAGCGGGCCGCCGCGGCCGAAGAACTCGCCGGGTTACAGGGGCGGTTCCACGGACCCGATCTCGTCAGCGCGGACGGCGTGGACGCGCTGCGCCGGTTCTCCGAGCCGGCGGGCGTGGCCGCCGCCGCCGATCGCGCCGCCGGGGCGATTGCCGACACGTTGTCCGATGCACCGAACCTCGCGCTCGCGCTGCGCTCCACGCCGGACGGGCAGACGCCGCTGTTCCAAACGGTGTACCGGTACTACTTCCGCAAGCTGGTGGGCCAGAGCGCGGAACTGTCCGCGGCGCTGCTCCACGATCGCCTCCGCGCGCTCGAGGACGTGACGGACGCGCGCACCGCGGGCCTTTTGGGGCAGATCGACCTCCTGTTCGACCGCCTCGACGACGGGTTCGCGGCGGTGGGCGCAAGGCTCGACGCCGGGTTCGCCGGGCTGGGGGCCGACCTCCGCGCGATCCAGGAGCGGCTCTCCGTGCCACGGAAACCGGGGGTGAGCTACGATACCGGCCCCGAGCGCGAGTTCCTCTTGAACGCCCGCGAGCAGTTCCGCCGGAACGCGGGCCGGGTGAGCGCGGGGCAGTGGGAGCGACTGGGGGACGCCCTCGCCGAGGCGCGCCTGTTCGCCGCGGCCGGGGAGGCCCACGAGGTCGCCGCGGGGGCCGCTGCTGAGACCCGCGACGCCGCAACGGAAGCGGCCAACCGGTTCAAGGCGTATCGCGATGCGTGCGAAACGGGCGCCTGGCCGCAGGCGTTCGATGCCCTCTGGAAAGCGGTCGAACTCGAACCGGCCCGCTACGCGCCGTTCGATCGGCACCGGTACAGACCCGAGCGCGTTCTCGGGGCCGGGGCGTTCGGAACCGTGTTTCTGTGCTTCGACGAGTACGAAGAGCGCCCGGTGGCGATCAAGTCGTTTCGCACCGAGGCGCTCGGTCGCGACCTCGCGACCGTGTTCGCCGAGGCGCGGGTGCTCAAAGCGCTGGCGCACCCGAACATCATCGGCGTCATCGACCAGGGGTTCGGGAACACCGCCGCGCGCGAGCGACCGTATCTGGTTCTTGAGTACTTCCGGGGCCAAACCCTCGACCACGTGGGGCAACTCGCGCTACCCGATTTCGTCACGATCGCGCGGCAGGTGGCGGAAGCGGTTCACGCCGCGCACACGCGCCCGCAACCCGTTTTCCACCGCGACCTGAAGCCCTCGAACGTCATGGCGCTTCAGGATCCCGATGGCACCTGGGCCGTGAGGGTCATCGACTTCGGTTTGGCCGTTCGAGCCGATGCCCCTCGTGCGGGCCTGTCGGTCCCGCCCGGGCTCCCCTCCACACGGGACCGGAGCGCCACCGGGACGCCGAAATACGCGCCGCCCGAGCAACTCGGTGACCTCGCCGGGGTGAGCGTCGGGCCGTACTCGGACGTGTACTCGTTCGGGAAAACGTGCCTCGATGTGCTGTTCGGCACCACGTTCCCGAAGTCGTGGGACTGGGGGGGACTCCCGGTTGGTGCGCGGGGGGCGCTCCAGAACCTGTTCGAGCGCTGCACGGCCGACGCCCTCAGGCACCGTTACCGGAACTTTGAACCGGTGCTCCAGGTGCTGGCCGAACTCGACCGAGCCGGAGTGGGGGGGGGAGCGTTAGGGGAGCCGGCGCCCCGCCTTGTTGAACGGGCGCCCGGCCGGGTTCCCGGTGGAGAGATGCCAGGGGCCAAAACTGTGCCGCAGGCCGGTCGCGTTCGGGTCCCCGGCGAGAAGGTGACGCTGACCCTTCCCGGTGCGGTTCCGGTCACGTTCGCGTGGTGCCCGCCGGGGACGTTTCTGATGGGCGGGCGCGCGCACCGCGATGAAAAACCGGTCCACGAGGTGGCGCTCACGAAGGGTTTTTTTGTGGGCGTCTACCCCGTGACCCAGGCGCAGTGGGGGGCGCTGATGGGTACCGCCCCGAGCCACTTCAAGGGTCCGAACCGACCGGTCGAGCAGGTGTCGTGGGACGACGCGCGCGAGTTCTGCCGCGCGTTCACCGAAAGTCAGAAGGGCCGGGTGACCGTCCGGCTCCCCACGGAAGCGGAATGGGAGTACGCCTGTCGCGCCGGGACGACATCCGACTACCACTTCGGGGACGCGATCTCCCCCGACCGCGCCAACTACGACGCCGGTGACGTGCCGACCGCGCCGAGAGACGCCCACCGGCGCCGCCGGACCACGGAGGTGGGTTCGTTTGCGGCCAACCCCTGGGGGCTGCACGATGTTCACGGCAACGTTTGGGAGTGGTGCGCGGACGGCTTCGGGGACTACTCCGCCGCCCACCAGGTCGATCCGCAAGGTGGGGCGGACCCGAACTTGCGCGTGTTGCGGGGCGGGTCCTGGCAGGACGAAGCGGGTTACAGCCGGTCCGCCTGTCGGCAGCGGCAAGCGGCCTCCCGGCGCTACTTTTCGATCGGCTTCCGGGTGTGCTTCGGACCGGTCTGAAGGGGGCTCGTGGGGCGGGTGGCCCGGCCCCGTTCACACCAATGATTCGAGTAGGTACTTGAGCTTCCGCACCTCGGGTGCGATCGGGAACGGGCTGTCGGCCACGTCGCGGATGTCCACCGTCAGCGCGCGATCGTAGCGGAACCGGTCGAGCTGCGCGATCACCTTCCCGAACTCCAGTTCGCCCTGCCCGATCCGCACCTGGAACTGGTCCGCCCCGCGCCCGGTGTCGCGCAGCCGGACGTGCCGGACGAACTTGCTGAGACAGTCGTAATCGGTTTTCGCGTGCGGCCCGGTGTGGTAGTGGCTCGGGTCCAGGGTGAGGGCGAGCCCCGGCACCCGGCGGCACAGTTCGGCCGCTCCCAGCGGGTCGGCGGTCACCGTCGCGGCGTGCGTTTCCACCGTAAGAATCACGCCCTCGATTTCGGCCAACCGGACCCACTCTTGGAGCCGGGCCACTTCGGTATCGAGGTCGCTCCCCAGCGGCGCCGCCGGGACCGTGAGGAGGGGCACGGTGGAAACACGCGCCAGCCGGCACGCCGCCTGGAACTGCTTGCGCGCGACGGCGGTGCTCAGCGT
>DASWYH010001136.1:0-7119 GCA_036405095.1 Gemmata sp.
GCCGCGCCACCCAAACGCCATCGGTGACCACAGCACCCGCGCCCCACACTACCAGAAACGGGAGCTCGGAGGCGCCGAAGCACACCGCGATAATGTCCGAGGCAACGAGCGGGACGCCGAAAGCGAGAACCGCCACGGCCCAGCACACGGGGAAACCCAGACCCGTGCCGAGCACGATCCGCACGGCCAACCACCACAGCCCGACCCACGCGCCCAAGACGAGCACCGCGAGCACCGCCCGTACCTCATCCAACCGCACGCCCTCGGGTTGCCGAACAATTAGTTCACCGGCCGCGCCCCTCGCGACACGGTCTACGAATCGCGTACTTTACTGCGGTCCGGTGCAGCGCCGGGTTCGGCAGTTTACACCTTCAGCCGAATAGCGCCGCCAATACGGGTATTCCGGTACACGTGAGAAGCACCGCGACGAGGGCAACGACGATGAGTACCACCGGAAACGAGGGCACCCACTCAGGTTGGTTGTCGCCCGGCTCTCCGTTCGATTGCGCGGGGACGGGAGGGCGCCACCGCCGGAATGCCGCGGGCAGTGTCTCCCCCTCCAGCTCCTGCCACTCGGCCTTCAGCACACCGACGACGAAGATGATCAACTCCTGATCCTCGCCTCGCGCGAGTTGGCGACCGTTGAGCCATGTGACCAACCCGAACGCGAGTGGCACGCACGGGCCGAGCATACCGAGGTGCACAGGGCGACCGTCCGCGAGCGCCCTCAAGGCGGCGACCGCCCCGGCGAGGGCAACGACGGCACCAGCACCCAAGAACAAGCCCAGCAGCACGCGGGTGAACGGGTGCATTCCGAGGCGGCACCGCAGCACCGTCCCGTCCGTCGCCGGCTCGACCCGCCCGCGGAGGAACGGGCGGAAGCCGTTACTCCTCCAACCGGTCTTGCAGAGCGAAACCCATCGGTTCTCCACCGTGCCCTGGACCGTTCGCGCGTCGAACCACGCGAACGGCCCCGGGCGGACGATAGCCGCCCGGAGTCGAATTTCGCATTCCTCGGGCGGGAGTGACGACACCAACTCAAACACGCGCTGAGCCATGTGCGCCCTTTGGTTGCCGAACAAATAGCTCACCTGCACCTCCATGATGCAGGATGCGGTGCGTCACAAATCAGAGGGCGGTGCCAGGTGCAGCGCCGGGTGCGGCATGCCTTTGCTACCAAGCGAGTTCAGGATCGCGGCCCGCCCGGATCGCAGCGATCACCTCTCGTAGCATCGCCGCAATACTCGGCCAACCCCGCAGCAGCCCGCCGCCCGGCCGGAACTCCCACACCTGCCCGGACTCGGCATGCACGCACAGGTCTTGGTCATTGAACGTGGCGAACGGAATCAGCTCCGGAGCGCGGCCCCTGGCCCGCTGGTGCGAAACCGGAGACTTTGCGAAGGGAATGTTCCCTGGCGACCGATTGCCGCCCTCATGTTGGATGCCATGGTGCGAAACCGGAGACTTTGCGAAGGGAATGTTCCCGCACCAACACCGGCGCGTGAACCCAAGGCCGCGGTCCCAGATAAGACCGAGTCAACCGGCGGACTCGCGCACCGCCGGCGGTAGACCGGCGCGGAAGCTCGGGAACTCCGGCTCCCACCCCAGCGCGCGAATCTTCGACGCATCGACCCGGCGGTTCGGCGCCCCGGGTTCGGTATGGTGCTCGAACCGGGCCGCGGGCGCGTTCAGCAACTCCGCGAGGAGCGCGTAGAACTCGCGGCGCCGGACCGGGGTGCCATCGGCCACGTTGTACGTCTCGCCGGGCGCCGCGTGCGCCGCCGCGACCAGGACCGCGCTCGCGGCGTCCGATACGTGAACGAGGTTCAGCCACTTGTCCGCGTCGCCGACGAGCGGTTCGCCCTTCAAAATGGGCTGTTTGCGGAGGAGCCGGTTCGGACCGTACAGGCCCGCACTGCGGAGGACGATCGCGTCGGGCCTCTTGGACCGCAGGAGCCGCTCCGCTTCCAGTACCACGCGCCCGGCCTCTTCGGTCGGGTCGAGGGGGCTCGTTTCGCTCACCCACCCGCCGCCGCTCGCGCCGTAAACGCTCGTGCTGGATACGTAAACGAACCGGGCGCCGGTCGGGAGCGCATCCAAAACGTTCGCCAGCCCCGTGACGTACACTTCGCGCATCGAGTGCCCCGCCGCGCGATCGAAGCCCACCGCGTACAGCACCGTTGGGGCCGCGGGGAGCGCCTTCAAACGAGCCGGGTCCAGAACGTCGCCGGCGAACGGCTCGAGGCCCGCGCTCCGGAGCGCGTCGGCGCTCCCCCGCGTGAGGGCGGCCACCCGGTGCCCGGCCCCGCGCCACCGGGTCGCGACGACCCGGCCCAGGTAGCCGCACCCGAAGATGAGGTGAGAGGGCACGGGAACCAGGGGTGACATTGAGCGCCTCTTGCACTAACTATTTGGGGTGCCGACCCGCCTTGCGGAGTGCCGAGAACCAGCATGTCCGAACTGCCCGCGACCGAACCCGCCGCACCCGCCGCCGAACCACCCGCCCCGGGGGCGCCCGAGCCGGTGCCCCCCGCGGACCTCGCCCCGCCCCCGCGGTGGTGGGAGCGGCTCGCGTGGTACGCGGGGAGTTCGGTGCTCGCCACCGTGCTCGTGTGCTCCGGGATGCGGCTCAACCAGCAGGACCTCCACGCACCATTTTATTACGACCTGGACTCCCTTCTGTACCTCCCGTGGGTGAAGAGCATCATCCTCCACGGGACCCACTGGCACAACGATCAGATGGGCGCTCCCGGCACGCAGGAACTGTACGACTTCCCGGTCATCGACTACCTGCACTTCGGGTTCCTGTGGCTCTTCGGGCGGTTCACGTCCGACGTGCTGCTCGTGTACAACCTGTACAACCTGCTCACGTACCCGCTGACCGCGCTCACCGGGATGTTCGTGATGCGGTGGCTGAAGCTCTCGCTCCCGGCGGCGGCGGTGGGCGGGCTGCTGTACGCGTTCCTCCCGTACCACCAGGAGCGCTACCAGTACCACTACTTCCTCGCGGCCTACTGGGTGGTGCCGCTGTCGCTCATGCCGGCGCTGGCGATTTGCAAGGGCTCGTTCCCGCTGTTCCCGCTCGCGCCCGACGGGGTTCGGCGGTTCCGGGCGCTCTCGTTCGGCGCGCTGTGGCCTTTGCTGGTGGGGGTGCTGACCGCCTCGGGGGGCGCGTACTATGCGTTCTTCGCGTGCGCGGCGTATGCGTTCGCCGGGCTGTACGCGGGGGTCGTGTTCCGCACCTGGCGCGCGGCCGCGGCGGCGGCGTGGGTCATCGCGCCGGTGGTCGCGCTCGGGGTCGGGTTCCACTACCCGACGATCGCCTTCCAGGTCCGGAACGGGGTGAACCCCATCACCGACCGCGGGCCGGAAGAAGCCGAGATGTACGGGCTCAAGCTGGCCCACCTGGTGCTCCCGGCGAACGACCACAACCTCGCGAAGCTGTCGCGGCTCCGCGCGCTGTACGCGGCGAACCGCCCGGCCGACGGCGAGAGCGCCGGGTCGCTGGGCGTCATCGGCGGGACCGGGCTGCTGGTGCTGATGGGGCTGGCGGTGTTCCCGTACCGGCGGCGCTGGCCCGAGGCGCCGCTCGCGGCGCTGGTGCTGTTCCTGGTCCTTTTGGGCACCGTCGGCGGGTTCGGCTCGCTGTTCAACTTGCTGGTGACGGCGCAGATCCGGGCGTACAACCGGGTGAGCGTGTACATCGGGTTCCTGTGCCTGTTCGCGGCCCTGTGGTGGGCCGACCGGTTCCTGCTGACCCGGACCGGGCGGCGCGCGAAGCGGCTCCGCTACCCGGCGCTGGCGGCGCTCCTCGTGCTGGGGTACTTCGACCAGACCCCGTGGGGCTGGAACTGGTTCAACCCGCAGGGGATGGCGACGGTCCGGCGCCAGGCGGAGCGGTTCCGGGCGGACCAGCGGTTCTTTCGCGAGGTGGAGGACCGGTGCCCGGGGGCGCGGGTGTTCTGCCTCCCCTACGTGGGGTTCCCCGAGAGCCCCCCGGTGCAGCGGCTCGCGGCCTACGAGCACGCCCGCGGGTACATCCACACGACCGCGCTGACGTGGAGCTTCGGCGCGGTGAAGCGGCGCGAGGCCGACATGTGGCAGCGGGAGGTCGCGTTCGAGAAGCCCGAGGACTTTCTGAACCGCATCGTCGTGCGCGGGTTCGACGGGCTGTTCATCGACGGCCGCGGGTTCCCCCGCAAGGCGGACCCGGCCCGGAGCGAGCCGGCGTCGGCGGTGAACCCGATCGACCGCATCCACGCGCTGTACGCGGACCGGGTTCAGAAGCACGGGGCGCGGCTCCCCGAGGTGACCCACGAGGACGGGCAGCAGTTCTTCCTCGACCTGCGCCCGTACCGCGACGCGTACCGGGCGCTGATCGGCCCCGAGGAGTTCGAGCGCAAGGCGAAGCGGGAGCGCGAGTGGATCGCGCCGCTGTGGCTCAAGGGGTTCACGGTGTACGACCAGATCGACGACAGCGAGCAGCTCCGCTGGGGCACCTATGACGCCAACCTGACGTTCGTGAACCCCACGGGGCGCACCCGGTACATCGACTTCTCGTTCACCGTCAACGTGGAGGTAACGGGGACGTTCCACCTCTCGTTCTCGGGATTGAAGGGCCTCCAGTACCCGGAGCTCGATCTGGAGCGCCGGCCCGACGGGCGCGGGCACGCGTTCCACAACGTCGAGCTGCCGCCCGGGCGCTCGACGCTGCGCATCCGCTGTGTGCCGCCGGCCTCGTTCGTCCCGGCCGATTACCGGAACCTGTGTTACTACATCAAAGACCTTCGCATCGTGGAAAAATAGTGACCTGCGCGCCGCGCGCGGCCCCGTGCAACGACATCTGGGGCGGATGTATAATTCCGGTGGCCGGTGGTCATCGGTCATTGGTTGGTACGGGCTTCACCCCGGCCCGCGCGCCCTCGTAACCCCGTGGCCCGGTTCTCGTCTGTTATGACCAATGACCAATGACCAATGACCCGTTGGACCCACGGTGTTCCGTGGCGCCCGGCGCGGCCCCTCTCCTCCGTTCGAGGTGCGCTCGATGTCCGCAATGCCGCCGGGGAACCCGGCTTCCAATCCGTTCGCCAGTTCGCCCACGTACCTGATGGCGTGCCAGCAGTTGCGGAACGTGGCCCGGGCCATCGACCTCGACCCAGGCGTCACCGACCGGTTGATGGTGCCGAAGCGCTCGCAGGTCGTCGCGGTGCCGGTGCGCATGGAGGACGGGCGCACCGAAACGTTCGTCGGGTATCGCGTTCAGCACTCGCTGACCAGCGGCCCGAGCAAGGGCGGGCTCCGGTACGCGAAGAACGTGGACCTCGGCGAGGTCGCGGCGCTGGCGATGTGGATGAGCTGGAAGTGCGGGATCATGAACCTCCCGTTCGGCGGGGCGAAGGGCGGCATCGCGGTGGACCCGGCAGAACTCAAGGGGGGTGAAAAGGAGCGGCTCACCCGCCGGTTCACCGACGAGATCCAGAACATCATCGGGCCGCGGGTGGACGTGATGGCGCCGGACATGGGCACCGACGAACAGACGATGGCGTGGATCTACGACACGTACTCGATGAAGATCGGGCACGCGTGCCCCGAGATCGTGACGGGCAAGCCGGTGGAACTGGGCGGGTGCGTGGGCCGCAAGGAGGCCACCGGCCGCGGGGTCGTGTACTGCATCACGGAAGCGTTCAACGAACTCAGCATCCGGCCCGAAACCGCAACGGCGGTGGTTCAGGGGTTCGGGAACGTGGGGGCGGTGACGTGTGAGGAGCTGGTCAAGCTGGGGGTGAAGGTCGTCGCGGTCGGCGACCGGTACGGCTCGATCCGGAACGTGCACGGGATCGACATCGCGCAGCTCCTGAACTTCGTGTCCCGGAACCCCCGCAAGACGATCGTCGGGTTCCCCGAAGCGGAAGCGATCCCGGACGCGGAGCTGCTCACCACCCCGTGTACGGTCCTGGTCCCGGCGGCGCTGGAGCGCGTCATCACCGCGGAGAACGCCGGGGAGCTCCGGTGCCGGGTGCTCGCCGAGGCCGCGAACGGGCCGACCGACCCCGAGGCCGACGCGATCATCGCGCGGAGCGACATCTTTGTGATCCCCGACGTGCTGTGCAACGCGGGCGGTGTGACGGTTTCGTACTTCGAGTGGGTGCAGGACCTCGCGCAGTTCATGTGGGATGAAGAGGAAGTGAACTCGCAGTTGAAGAAGCAGATGTTACGCGCGTTTCACCGGGTGCGGGCGGAGGCGAAGGCCCGGAACTTCGGTAACCGGCTCGCGGCGCTGAGCCTGGGTGTTCAGAAGGTGGCCACCGAGAAGCAGAAGCGCGGGCTGTACCCGTAATCACCCGACGGAAGCGCCCTGGGTGTGGCGCGGCGGCGCAACGAGGGGGCCGGCTCTGCCCCCCGGAAACGACGCAACCACTCGCCGCCCAGGGTACGAGGCCCGGAGGACATCGGAGACGAGTTGCCCCCGTTGTTCCCCGTCCTAATCTTCGGCCCCGTTTACTGCGCCCGCTGGAACCGCCGACCCGATGCGGATCACCGTCCCGACATTCGTCATTCTCGCAGTTTGCCTTTATCGCCCGCCGGCGGGCTCTCATACATGAACCCGCTGACGGCGCCGCTCGTCAGAACGGGGACATTCTTGCAGGGTATGAGGAACAGAGCGGCACCAGGGTTTGGGTACGGGTGCCGCCCGGCGGTCGCGGTTCAACTGGGCTCGGGACCGGTGCCTTCCGGTTCCTTCTTCGGGCCGCGGAGCCGCATGTTGACCATCTCCACCAGAAGCGCGAAGCTCATCGCGGCGTAGATGTACCCCTTGTCGATGTGCTGGCCCAGCCCCTCCGCCACCAGCATGACGCCGATCAGGATCAGGAAGCTCAGCGCCAGCACCTTGATCGTCGGGTGCTTCTCCACGAACGTCGAAATCGGCCCGGCGAAGTACAGCATCACCAGCATCGCCAGCACCATCGCGGTGATCATCACCCACAGCGAGTCCACCATCCCGACCGCGGTGATGACGGAGTCGAGCGAGAACACGATGTCGATGACCGCAATAGTCACGATCACCCTCGCAAAGCTGGTCGCCTTCCCGGGCGCCGCCGGGGCCTCTCCGGCCCGCTC
>DASWYH010001137.1:0-1822 GCA_036405095.1 Gemmata sp.
ATCGTCGCCCGCTCGGTCGAGACGGCGCTACACAAGCTCCACGAACTCAAGTTCGACGTGAACCAGGTTGTCAGCGGGTACGGGGTCGCACCGCTCCCGCCCACGACACCCGACTTCGTGCAAGCGATGGGCCGCACCAACGACGCCATCCTTTACGGCGCGAAGGTGACGCTCTGGGTCCGCGCCGACGACGAATTGCTCGAACAACTGGGGCCGAAAGTGCCGTCCGCATCGTCGAAGGATCACGGGAAGCCGTTCGCCGAGGTGTTCTCGCACTATAAGGGCGACTTCTACCAAATCGACCCCCTCCTCTTCTCCCCGGCGGAGGTGGAGTTCCGCAACCTGAAAACGGGCCGGTGTCACCGGTTCGGCCGCATCGAACCCGGCCTGTTGCGGAAGTCCTTCGGGCTGGCGTAACGCTCGATAGGAGCAACCTCAATGATCGTGAAGGCGTCCCCGCCGCGTATGACCCCGGAGCAGTTTGAAGAACTGCGCGACCCGAAAGGCCTCGAACTGCTCGAAGGGATCGTGCGGGAGAAAAATGGAGGCGCCAAAAACGGTGCGGTCCAGACTCGCATTGGTTACTTCCTGACCGCCGTTGTGCTCCCAACCAACCGCGGCGTGGTAGTCGGCACAGAAGGGACGTACCAGTGTTTCCCGAAGCGCCGCAAGACCGTGCGCAAGCCGGACGTCTCGTTCATCCTTCAAGAGCGGTTGCCGAATGGGCGGGTGCCGACCGGTATCTGTAAGTTCCGCCCCGATCTTGCGGTCGAAGTTGTTTCGCCCAACGACACCTACGAGGCGGTGGATGAGAAACTGGCCGACTATTTCGACGCCGGAGTGCCGCTGATCTGGGTCGTCACGCCGAAGACGCGAACCGTACTCGTGTACTGCGCCGACGGCACCGCGCAGCGCCTGTGCGACACGGACGACCTGACCGCAGACCCGATTATCCCTGGATTCCGAGCCAAGATTTCGGACCTGTTCCCGAACCCACCCACGGCATCAGCCGACCCGGCGCAGGAACCGCAGTGACGCAAATTGCGATTCTCTCCGGCGGCACGGGCTGGCACGTGCAAGACCTCGTCCGCGCGGCTGGCGAACTCGGGCACCGCGCCGAGCCGCTCGACTTCCGCACCCTCAGCGCGAGCGCAAACGCCGGCGGTGGGCCGCTGTCACCGTTCGACGCCCTCATCGTGCGCACGATGCCCGCCGGGTCGCTGGAACAGGTCGTGTTCCGCATGGATCTGCTGCACGAAGCCGCAGCGCGCGGGGTTCCGGTGCTGAACCCGCCGCGGGCGGTCGAGGTGTGCGTGGATAAGTACCTCACCACCGCCCGACTCGCGCGGGCAGGAATCGCGACCCCAGATACCGAGGTGTGCCAGCGCAGCGCCGATGCTCTTATCGCGTTTGAGGAGCTCGGCGGCGATGTGGTGCTGAAGCCCATCTTCGGTTCCGAAGGCCGCGGAATGGTTCGCATCACGGACGAGGAAACCGCGTGGCGCACGTTCCGCGTTCTGGAGCAAACCGGGCAGGTGATCTACCTTCAGCAGTTCGTGAAGCACCCCGGCTGGGATCTGCGCGCGTTCGTGTTGGGTGATCGCGTAATCGCTTCGATGCGTCGCACCGCGGGCGCCGACTGGCGCACCAACGTCGCTCAGGGGGGAGTCGCCGAGGGCGTCACCTTGAGCGAAGCCGAAACCGCGCTCGCGCTCGGGGCCGCAAGCGCCGTGGGCTGTCCCGTTGCCGGCGTGGATCTGCTCCCGGGTCCGAACGGCGAGTTGTTCGTCATCGAAGTGAACGCGGTTCCGGGGTGGAAGGC
>DASWYH010001138.1:0-2069 GCA_036405095.1 Gemmata sp.
CCGCGATGTCGTCGATCAACCGCGGGTTCTGGCGCAGCGCGCTCATCAGCACGATCGGCTTCATGCTGTTCGGGCTGATCTACCTGCGGTTCGACGCGGCGTACATCGTGGAGCGCGGGATCGACCGCGGGCTGTACGCCGAGATGTTCGACAACGCCGACCTGCGGGCCGAGCTCGGGCTGACCCACGACAAGCCGAACGTGGCCGCGGAGGTGAAGGAGCTGCGCGACCTGCGGAGCGGCCCCGAGCGCACCGCCCCGAAGACGCTGGCGCTGGAGGCCGAGGTGGACCGGCACCGGGCCGCCGCGCTCGAAGCGTGGCACAAGCTCGACCCCGCGAAGCGCGCCGAACTCGCCGCCCGCCGGGTGAAGCTGGCGGCGGCGAACGGCGAACACGAGAAGCAGCTCGTCGCGGGCCTGAAGGAGCGCGGGGTGAGCCAGGACGGGGAGCTGCGCGGGACCGCCACGCTCCTCGAACTGGCCCAGGCCCGCTACCACGTGCCGCTCAAGCCGGGGCTGAACCTCGCGGTCGCGTGGTGCTGCCTCATCGGCATCGTGCTCGCGGTGCTGCTCAACAAGTGCACCGAGTACTGGACCAGCACCGAGTACAGCCCCGTACGGGAGGTCGTGCGGTCGAGCAGCACCGGGCACGCGACCAACATCATTTCGGGCCTCGCGCTGGGACTGGAAAGCTCGGTGTGGGCGGTCCTCATCATCTCGGGCGCGATCCTCGCAGCGGTGGCCGTGTGCGGCGACGCGCAGAACCTGCTGTACCTCGCGTTCGGGGTCGCGATGACCGGCATCGGGATGCTCACGCTCACCGGCGACACCATCAGCATGGACGTGTTCGGGCCGATCGCCGACAACGCGAACGGGATCGGCGAAATGTCGTTCAACCGCGACGTGAACGGCCGGGAGCTGAGGGACGGGGACACCGGGTTCATGCCGGAAGCCGAGAACAAAGACGCGCGGCAGATCCTCGCCGACCTGGACGCCGTCGGGAACACCACGAAGGCCATCACGAAGGGCGTGGCGATCGGGTCGGCGGTGATCGCGGCGGTGTCCCTGTTCGCGAGCTTCATTGCGGTGCTGGTGACCGGCTCCGAGGAGAAGATCGGGCAGCTTTTGATCGGCGACTTCACCCAGGGCGCGTCGAAGCTGACCGTGGCCGAGCCGCTGGTATTCATCGGGATGCTGATCGGCGGCGCGGTGCCGTTCCTGTTCAGCGCGATGACGATCCGCGCGGTGGGCCGGGCGGCGTACCTGATCGTGTTCGAGTGCCGCAAACAGTTCCGCGACCCCGAAATTATGGCGGGCACGAAGACCCCGGATTACGGGCGCGTCGTGGCGATCTGTACGGCCACCGCGCAGCACGAGCTGATCGGCCCCGGGCTGCTCGCGATCGGCACGCCGCTGGTGGTGGGGTTCCTGCTCGGGCCGTTCGCGCTGGGCGGGTTCCTCGCGGGGATGATCCTGAGCGGCCAGCTCATGGCGGTGTTCATGTCGAACGCAGGCGGCTCGTGGGACAACGCCAAGAAGATGATCGAGGACGAGCCGAAGGACAAGGAGCGGAACACCGGCAAGGGCAGCGAGAAGCACAAGGCGTCGGTGACCGGCGATACGGTCGGCGACCCGCTGAAGGACACGAGCGGCCCGGCGATCAACCCGCTCATCAAGGTGATGAACATGGTGAGCCTGTTGGCGCTGCCGCTGGTGATCATGCACAACGTGAAGGACGGCACCGGGAACTGGACCGTGGGGGCGGCGGTCGCGGGCGCGGCGGCACTGGCGGTACTGTGGGCGTGGTGGCAATCGAAGAAGGAAACCGCCGAGATGAGCGCGCTGGACAGGGAGCCGACCGGTACGAAGTGAACGTCCGGCACGCAGGTGTACCGTTCGGCCAGCCGGCACGGGTGTGATCCCGGGTGCCCACCAGCCCCAACGTCCGGTCGCCCGACGCCGGACCTCCGCACGGGCCGGAGGCCCGGGGGTCTTGCTCGGTGCCCACGACTCGATTTCCGGGACCGCGGCCCGTTCGCCCACGACAGCTCTGCCCCCGGGCCGAGGTCG
>DASWYH010001139.1:0-2167 GCA_036405095.1 Gemmata sp.
ACCCCGATATGTTGGCCCAGGTCGCGCTGGCCTTTTCCGAGGTGCGCGAGGTTCTCGACCGCGCCGAAGCCACCCTGGCGCACGACCTCGACCGGCCGCTCGGGAAGCTGATCTACCCGCCGTCCGCGTTCACGCCCGAGCAGGAGGCCGCCAACCGCGACGCGCTCCGCCGCACCGAGGTCGCGCAGTCCAGCATCGGCGCGACGAGCCTCGGCATGTTCCGGTTGCTCACGGCCCTCGGGGTCGAGGCGGACCTCTTCGCGGGGCACAGCTACGGGGAGTACACCGCACTCGCGGCGGCCGGCGCGCTGCCCGAAGGCGACCTGATGCGGCTGTCGTTCAAGCGGGGGCGGGCGATCCGCGAGGCCGCGGCCACGGCCCCCGGCGGGATGATCGCCGCGGACAGCGCCGCGGACACCGTCGCGCCCGTTCTGGCCGGGCTGGCAGACGTGTGGATCGCGAACCACAACTCGCCCACGCAAACCGTCATCGCGGGCACCGAGGCGGGGGTGAAATCGGCCGCCGAGAAGCTCCAGACGGCCGGCATCCGGGCGCAACGGATCGCGGTCGCGTGCGGGTTCCACTCGCCCCTGATTGCGGGCGCGAAGCCGGCGCTCGCCGACGCGCTCGCGAAGGCCGCGTTCGGGGCGCCGCGGAAGCCGGTGTACTCCAACACGAGCGCCCGGCCGCACCCCGCTGACGGGGCGGTCATTGCGGCGCAGTTGGCGGAGCACCTCGTCTCGCCGGTGCGGTTCGCCGACGAGGTGCGGGCCATGTACGAGGCCGGCGCGCGGGTGTTCGTCGAGGTCGGCCCGCAGGCGGTGCTGACCGGGCTCACGGGTCAGATCCTGGCCGGCAAGCCGCACCTCGCCCTGGCGAGCGATGCGAGGTCCCGGCCGGGGCTGGTGCAACTCGCGCACGTGCTCGGCCAGCTCCTGACGGCGGGCGTGGGGGCCAACCTCGACCGCCTGTTCGCGGGCCGCGCGGTGCAGGCGGTCGACCTCGCGAAGCTGAGCGCGGACACCGGGAAGCCGAAGCACACCCCGACGACATGGGTCGTGAACGGGGTCCGCAGCCGGCCGATCAACGGCCCGGAGCCGCGGCTGCTGGGTCAGACCACGCACGGAACGAAACCGGTCCCCGCCGCCGCCGTCTCGGAAGAGAAGGGGAGGGCCGACCAGCGCCCGGTATCCCCGATCGGCGCCCCGGCGCCCGCCGGGCATACGCGCCCCCACCCGACCGCTGCCACCTCGCCTCCGACTGCCTCCGCGCCCGTTACTCCCGCTCCGCTCCCACAAGGGCGGGGGGCCGGAGGAGTGGGTTCTCTTCCCTCACGAGCGACGATGCACACCACCGAGACGCTACCCGTTCAACCCGTCCCGTCCGCGAACGGGCACGCGCACGAACACACGAACCACCAGGCTCCCGACGGCGCCGCGGCCGTGATGATGCGGTTCCAGGAGGTCATGGGCCGGTTCCTCGACACCCAGAAATCGGTGATGCTCGGGTTCCTCGGCGCCTCGGGCGGAAGCGCCCCGGCGCCCGCGCCGAACGGGCACGCGACCTACACCGCCCTCACGCATACCAACGGTAACGGGAACGGGTACTCGAACGGGAACGGGCACGCGCCGGTCGCGCGCCCCGTGGCCGCGCCGGTCAACCGCGTCGCACCCGTGGTCACGCGCCCCGTGGCGCCGGCCCCGGCCCCGGCTCCGGTGGTACCGACCAGCAACGGGAAGCATGAAACGAACGGCAAGCACGCGCCCGCCCCCGTACCGGGCGCGGCGGCACCGACGGCCGAAATCGCGGTCGCGAAGAAGCCCCGCGCGGCCCTCGACCGCGACACCCTCCTGGCGCGGCTCCTCGACCTCGTGAGCGAGCGCACCGGCTACCCGAAAGAGGCGCTCAGCATCGACCTCGACCTCGAAGCCGACCTCGGGGTCGATTCGATCAAGCGGGTGGAGGTGCTCGGCGCGCTTGCGGAGAGCATCGAGGCCGGCGCCGACGGCAAGCAGCCGAACCTCGAAATGGAAAAGCTCAGCGTCATCAAGACGTTGCGCGGGATCGCGGACTACGTGATGGGCGCCCTCAACGAGGCGGCCCCCGCGCTGGTGCCCTCGACGAACGGCAAGCACGAACCCGCAGCGCTCGCCGCGCCGGTCGCAAC
>DASWYH010001140.1:0-3101 GCA_036405095.1 Gemmata sp.
CTGCCGGTGAGGTGACCGGTGGTCCGGAACCCGCTACCAGTGAGAACGCGTGGTCCGTCGCTCGTTTCCCGGTCGGCGGGGCACGGGCAACTTCTCTGCGAGCGAAACGAGCCATGATCGAGTGCCGCGACCTGACCAAGAAGTACGGCGAGCTGTTCGCGGTGGACCGGCTCTCACTGAAGCTGGAGCCCGGGGACGTGTACGGGTTCATCGGCCCCAACGGGTCCGGGAAGACCACCACCATGCGGATGCTCGCCACGCTCCTGAACCCGAGCTGGGGCGAGGCCACCGTGTGCGGGCACTCGATCTACACCGGGTCGAAGGAGATCCGCCGGGCGATCGGGTACATGCCGGACTTCTTCGGCGTGTACGACGACATGAAGGTCACCGAGTACCTGGAGTTCTTCGCCGCCACCTACCGCATCCAGGGCGACGCCCGGCGGAAGAAGGTCGCGCAGGTGCTGGACTACGTGGACCTCGGGTACAAGCGGGACGCGCTGGTGACGAGCCTCAGCCGCGGGATGACGCAGCGGCTCGGACTGGCCCGGGTGCTGCTCCACGACCCGCAGGTGCTGCTCCTCGACGAGCCCGCGAGCGGCCTCGACCCGCGCGCCCGCATCGAGATGCGGGAGCTGATCAAGCGGCTGCGCCAGGAGCGGAAGACGATCATGTTGTCGTCGCACATCCTGCCGGAGCTGGCCGAGATCTGTAACACGCTCGGGATCATCGAGCGCGGGAAGCTGATCTTCAACGGCACCGTCGAGGCGGCCGAGGAGGAGGTCCGCAAGCTCCGCGGCGGGCGCGTGTTCCTGGTCTCGGTCGGGGACCGCAACCCCGAGGCCGCGAACCGGCTCGGCACGTTCAAAGAGGTGGCCTCCGCGGCGCTGGAACCGAAGGCCGGGGTGGTGCGGGTCGCGCTGCGCACCGGGCTGAGCGACGGGAGCTTCATTCCCGAGCGGCTGATCGCCGAGCGGTTCAAGCTGCACAGCTTCCGCGAGGAGGAGATCAACATCGAACACATCTTCCTGACCATCACCAAGGGCATCACGAGCTAGGGCGATGCGGGCCGCGCCGGGTGATTGGTGTTCCCGCCGGGCGGTCGTAATTTAACTCCGGGGCTCGCTCCCTCGGCCCCGTGGAGCCGCACGCCGCACATGAGTACGCACCTGCCGGGAACTGGCACCGATGACACCCCGGTTACCGAGCGCGATCTGGTGGACTACTTCCACGGCGGTTCCAAACCGGCCCCGGAGTGGCGGGTCGGCGCCGAGTTCGAGAAGTTCGCGCTGGCCCGCGACACCGGAGCACAGATCGGCTTCGACGCGGGCATCGAGGGCGTGCTCCACGCGCTCGCAACGCACTTCGCCTGGGAGCCACACTTCGAAGTGACCCGGCCCGGCGCGGACGAGCGGCGGCTCACGACCCTCACCCGCGGCCGGTCCACGATTTCGGTCGAGCCGGGCGGGCAACTCGAGCTCTCGACCGCCCCGTCGGCCCGGCTCTCCGAACTGCGAGCGGAGCTGGAGACCCACCTGCGCGAGCTCCGGGCGGTCACCGATCCGGCGCGGGTCGCGTGGGTCGCAGCGGGGGTGACGCCCTTCAGCACCGTGGAAGCGGTCCCGCTGAACCCGCGCCGGCGGCACCGGCTCATGGCCGAGTACCTGCCGACGCGGTGCCCGCACGGGCTCCACATGATGAAGGCGACCGCCAGCACCCAGGTCACCTTCGATTACGCCGACGAGGCCGACGCCGGGCACAAGCTGACGGTCGCGCTGAAGCTCGGCCCGGTGGTGAACGCGCTGTTCGCGAACGCCCCCATGTACGCCGGCCGGCGGACCGAGTTCGTGTCGTTCCGCGGGCACATCTGGCACCACATGGACCCCGACCGGAGCGGGCTACTCGTGGACCTGCTCGCGGGCGAGGTCACGTTCCGCCGGTGGGTCCGCCTGGTGCTGGACGTGCCGCTGCTGCTGCTCGCCGAGGGCGAGTCCTTCGCGCCGGCGCCCGGGGTGACGTTCCGCGAGTTCCTGGAAAAAGGGATCGACGGGCGGTTCCCGACGCGCCACGACTGGGAGGTGCACCTCTCGACGGTGTTCACCGAAGCGCGACTGAAGGGGTTCCTGGAGGTGCGCGGGGCCGACGCGACCCCGACCCCACTGGCGGTCGCGGCGGTGTGGAAGGGACTGCTGTACGACCCGGTCGCCCTCGCGGCGGCAGCGGAACTGGCCCAGAAATTCGCTCCCTCCGAACTGCGCCCGCTCTCGGAAGCGATCGTCCGGCGGGGGACGCGCGCCGAGCACCGCGGCGCACCGCTGGCGGGTTGGTGCCGCGAGGTGGTCGCCATTGCCGCGGAGGGGCTGCGGCGCCAGGGCGAAGACGCGGCGTTCCTCGACCCCGTGCGCGCGGTGCTTTCGCACGGGCACGCACCGGGCGAGCAGTGGCACGGGGTGGGCGCCGCGGCGGTGTTCGCGGCGTGCGAGTACGGGACCCTTTGACGGGCACGGGCCGGCGCGCCCGGAGGGCTTTGGGGTTGCGGGCCGTGTTCGGGACTTGGGGGCGCAAAAGAAGAACCGCCCGGGCGGAGCCCGGGCGGTTCGGGGGTGTCAGTTCACCGCGGACCGAGTTCAGTCGGCCTTCTTGATTTCGACCTTCTGGGTGGCCGACTTGGTGAGGGCGTCCCGGCGGGCCTTCAACTCGTCGGTGCTCTTGCCCACAACCGTGCCCTCGTCGTGAACGGTCGGCATCAGGTTAAGCTTCTCGCGCTCCACGGCCACACGGGTCCGCAGCTTCTGCATGTCTTCCTTGATCCGGGCCATCCGGGTGTCATCGGTCTGGTACTTGCTTTCCATCTGCTGGAGCTTCAGAGCGGCCAGTTCGGCTTCCATGGCGTCGACCTGGTTCGCCAGCTCGGACTTCTGGTTCTTCATCGTTTCGAGTTGCTTCTCCAGCGTGTCGCGGACCTTGATCCGGTTCGACAGCAGCGTCTCGTGGGCCACGATCGACTTCTTGTTGTTCTCGAGCCGGTTCAGTTGGGCGTCGAGGTCGCGGCGGGCGTCGCTGAGCGGCACCGGGACGGGGCCGAACGACACCTGCTGGGCGTT
>DASWYH010001141.1:0-3910 GCA_036405095.1 Gemmata sp.
TGAGCGCTCAAGGTTGCCAACGCTCTCTTTGGAGGTTCGTGTCAGGTTCGGTTCAAGCGTCGCCCACTCCGGAGCCGTCGGCTTCGCACTTGGAGCTTTTGTGCCGAAGATGGCGTCGTAGCCGGCGGCGTACTTGGGGTCGGTACTCAGGTGTGCCGAAGCCTTCTTCTCAGCTAATGCCGGCTTGGCGACACACTCGGGTCCGTTGTGGACGAGCATGGCGTCGGGGCCGGTGCCGACGAAGTAGTTGTGGAAGTACTCGACCTCGATCCCGTACACCTCGACCGGCCCGGTCCGCACCCGCCCCGGACCCTCCACCGGCGCGACCACGTTCCCGGCCACCCGGACCAGCTCCCCCGGCTCCAGTTCCTGCGCCCGGATCCACCACTGCCGGTCCTCCGACCAGACCACGTGACCGGGAGTTACCTGGACCTCCTGCCCGGCCCAGCGGAAGTGGATGATCTCGTAGCTCGTGTGCTTGACCTGACCGACGACCCGGCTGCTCCACAACCCGTCATCACTTGGCAGCGGCGGGACCGGGTGATCGGTGCGGCACTCGGGGTCGGCCGTGACGGTCCCGGTCCCGCCGTCGTCCATCCGCAACCGCATCCCGCTTTTCAATTCCAGAACGCTGACCACCTGACCATCGGCGAGCGTGAAGTGCTCGTCGGCGTCGAACACCATCCGGGCCTCGGCGACGCCCCACTCCTCCGGGTAGGTGTAGCTCACCAGGACTTCGGTCACCCCGTCGGGGTTGCTCTCGCGGATCAGGTCGTACTTGCCCTCGACCTGGCGCGGGGTCGGTGGGCCGAGCGTTCCGGGGAGCGTCTCGCCCAGCGGCGGGATGGGCGCGCAGTCCAGGCGGGTGCGCCCCACATGGACCGTGCCGATGGTCAGGTTCTCCTGCGGCGGGAGCGCCGCCCGCCGCCGCAATGCCCGGCGCATCGCCGCGTGGTCGAGGTGCGGTTCCAGGGCGAAGTTGGGCTTGGTGGGGTCGGGGAACGTGCGCGGGTAGCAGCACCGCCGGTACACCACGCCGCTTCCGCACGGGCACGCCTCGTACAGACCCGGCGGCGGGGTCGGGGCGGGCGGCGGGGGCGGAGGCGGTGGAGGTGGAAGGGCGGGCTTCTCGAAGCGGCGGAGCCAGCAGCACTGGCGGTACTTCCGCCCGCTCTGGCACGGGCACGGGTCGTTCCTCACGGGCGCTCCCCTCCGTGCGGCTTGCCTTGCCAAACATGGATTCGATCGCGCCGGTGAGAACCTGCTCATTGCGCCGCGCGCAATCCATCACGGAACGCACTGTACCCGCCTTTGGGAACGAACTCAAGTCTCTAATTCCATTTCTGACCGTTGTTCGTGCGCCTATGCATCCCTATTAGATTACGCGGGGCGCGAACTGACAGGGTAACAGGGATTTTGCTCACTGGATCTCTGGGAAGCCCACTCATCACCCGTTCGGGGTAAAGCTCGTGGATCAAGGGGTGATCGGAGTAGCGGACCACAACCCGGCACTTCTTGAAGCCCCCGAGCTTCTTCGCGAGCGCGCGTTGGTCCTGCTCGTCGAAGGCGAACCGATAGGAATCGCCCACATCTGGGAACGGATTTGAAGTACCGATCGGACCACCGGCGTCACCAGTCCGAAGCCATTACTTCGCCGTTGGCGATCGTGCCGACCGCCTGCCAGGTCGCCTGTGCGGTCGCGCTCGTCACGAAACGCGCGCTCCCGTCGCACAGACCCACGTTCACCCCGCCGCTGTGGTTGCTCCGCGCCGACATGATGACCGACCGGTTGTTGTACGCCGTGTACGTCCCCACGCACGGCGCCTGCACCGTCGATTTGCACAACCCGCTCCGGAAGTCGTCCGGGGTGGACGTGTTGGGCGTCCGATTGTGCTGATAGATCGGCCCCTCGGGGTAGTGCATCACCCCGCGGAAATCGTCCCCCGGCGACTTGATCACCTCGGACGTCATCGCGGTGTTGCTCGTCCCGTCCGTAATGTCCGTCAGCCGGGTCCGCCCGTTCAACAGGAACGCCCCCGGAACCGCGACCGAGGCCGACGACACCCACCCGGCGGGCGAGGTCATCGGCCCGATGCCCCCGTTGCCCACGTAGTTCCCCTTCCCGTAATAGGAGAGGGCGAGGTCGCCGGGGCGGTCCGACGGGCACGAGTACAGGGGGAGCATGGCCCCCGAAACCGTGTTGTTCTGGTTCGGCAGGGACCCGAAGTTCTGGGCCAGGTTCGCGGTCTTGTAGAGCGCCTCTTGCTCAATGTGGGGCAGCAGGAAGTACATCCAGGTGGCTTCGGAAATGTCGGTCGTGGCGTTGTAGCTGTACCCCGGCGGCAGCCGCTCCAGCGCACTGTGGTAGCTGTGCAGGCCGATCCCGAACTGCTTGATGTTGTTCTGGCACTTCATGCGCGCCGCGGCCTCGCGCACCTTCTGAACCGCGGGCAGCAGCAGCCCGATGAGGATCGCAATAATCGCGATCACCACGAGCAACTCGATCAGCGTGAACCCGGCCCGACCGGAACGGCGGACGTGCGACATGACGGTCTCCTTGTGAGACGACGAAGTGATCAACGAACGGGGGGATCGGAGAGGATTTCCACGTCGTAGCGGGTGACCGCGCCGGGCCGGAGGTCGGCGGTCAGGGTGCTGCGGTCGTTGTAGCGCGGCGGCGCGCGCTCGATCTCGTCGAGCACGGTGCCCGGAGGGAGCGGCGGCCCGGCGGGCACCTTTCGGCCCGTCTGGCGGGACGCGACGACGCGCACGACGCGCGGCCCGGTGGCCCCAGCGGGCACCTCCACGCGGTAAGCTCCGTCCTTGATCGTCCCGCCGAACGTCGGGGTCGCCCCGTCGGGCGCCTCGAACGATATGGACCCTTCGCGCACCGGCCGGCCGTTGAAGGTAACGGAGCCCTCGACGAACGCCTGCTTCGAGCACCCCGCGACGAGCGGAAGGGCGAGGGCCGTTACCAGAATGGTCATGCGGTTGGGCGCCAACATGGGTATGTACGGATGTGGGTGGTGGATCGATACCGGAGAGGAGCGGCGCTCATTTTGCCAAACCATCGTCCGCGGTGCAAACGTTTTCCGCTCTCCCCTCTGCTCACCTCTGCTCACCGGGTGGGTTTGCGTGCCGGGCGGATCGCGTGTACCATTCGCATTGTCCCGACCGTGGCGATGGTCCGCGTGTCCGGTGCCCACTCCCCGAACACCAATTATGTCCTCACAACCCGTTACTTTTCCGTGCCCGTTCTGTGCGCGCCGCATGGGCGTTCCCGCCGAGCTCCTGGGCCGCCAGGTCCGGTGCCCGCACTGCAAGCAGGTCGTCGTCGCGCCGACCAACGTCGGCCCCGCGCCGGCCCCGGCGAACCTCCCGCCGTCCCCGGCCGTTGTGAACCTGCCGCCGATCCCCGCGCCGGCTCCGGTTCCGGTGGCTCCGCCCCCCGCTCCGGTCGCGGTGGCACCGCCCCCCCCTCCCCCGCCGCCCGAACCGGAACCCGAGTTGCGGCCGTTCAACATCCCGGCGAAGACAGAAGGCGCGGACAGCATCCTGAGCGAACCCAACGAGTCCGATGACGAGGTGTTCGGCTCGCACCCGGGAACGCGGATGCCCCCCCTTCCGCCGCCCGACCCGAAGCCGCAACCCGAACCGGCGCCGCAGAACCCGTTCAGCTTCGGGGTGAGCTTCCCCCCCACGGCGCCGATCGCGCCCGCCGGGGGGCAAGTCGTACCCCCGTTCCTCACGGGAACGGTGATCCCGCTGCCCGGCGGGTCGGCCCCCGTCCCGGCCCCTGTGCCCGCGCCGGCCCCGCCGCCCGCGGCGACAAAAGAGCTGCTCGACCCGTTCGACGACCTCCAACCCGCCGCCCTCGCGCCGCCGGCGCCGCAACCGGTTCCGCAACCGG
>DASWYH010001142.1:0-9542 GCA_036405095.1 Gemmata sp.
TGCGTCGGCCGACTTCCGGCCCTTCTCCAGAGCCCGCCGCTCCTCGTCGCTGAGGACGCGGACGAAGGTTCGTGCCTTGTTCATGCCGGTAGGATACGACCCCTCCTAGATTCGAAAACCGTCAGCAATGAACCCGCATTAGGCGCTTACCCCCGAGTGGCCGCGATGCGCATGACCTGCACTACGGTCAATCGCGTGTCAATATCTGTCGCGGAGAAAAACGTTGCGTTGTCTGGCATGTACTATCTCCTGGCGCACTTGTTGTAGTCAACGAGAAAGGCGCGGTCTGGGAGGAATTGGTCAGCCGCGACTGGCACGCCGGCGCTCGGACCTGATGTCCAAACGTGTCCGGGGTGCCGGCCCGCTCCGACTCGCCTTTTGCCGCATCCTGCGGGGCGCACTTCCCGGTGCAGAAGCGCGAGTGTGTGCGGTCGAACCGGTCGCCGGTGTAGACCGCCCCGGCCACCTCGCCGAGCGGGTCACGGGCACTGCGGTGCGCACGCGAGCGGTTCCGGGCGTTCGCCCCGGGTTGCGGAGCGTGTGCCTCGCGCGGGTGCTCGGGGCACGCGAGAACGTGGCCCACGGGTGCGGAGTTCGAGAGCGGCGGCCCCATAATTCCTCGGACACGCACCCACCGGCGGCGTCACTCTCGGGGCGCCCGAGCTGATGGGCGCCCGGCGGCCCGGTCCGGCCCGTGTCAAAAGCGCCCCCGGCGGGTTCCTGTATCCGGCGTTGGGCGAACAGTGCTTGTCGGCTCGCACTTTCACCCGTTTCTCACTGGCTCGGCTCCGCCCCTTGGGGTACATTTCATTCCTTCCGTGCGTATACGCACGAATCCGCCCCGGCGTTGCCGCTTATGACCCAGGGACACGACATCGCGATCGCGCTCCGCGCCGCGTACCTGGCACTCCACCGCCGGTCGGAGTCGGCGTTCGCCGCGCACGGGATCACGGCCGATCAGTTCGTTCTCCTCGCGGCCCTTGAGCGCGGGGGCCGCGCGCTCACCCAACGGGACCTCTCCCGTCGCATGTCGTCCGATCCCAGCACCGTGCGGGCGATGCTCGTCCTGTTGGAGCAGCGCGGATTGGTGGAGCGGCCCGCGCATCCGACCGATGCTCGCGCCCGGACGATCGCCCTTACGCCGAAGGGGGAGCGAACATTTCGGCACCTTTGGACGGCGGGTGAGCCGATCCGCGCGCGAGTGCTCGGCGCCCTCCAACCCGGCGACGCCACCGCACTCGTCGAGCTCCTGACGCGAGTGGCCCAGGCGCTGAAACCTGAGTCGGCCCCGCCGGCCTCCCGACCTGTCACGCCCCCGAGGATGAAAAATGAGTGAACGACTGTCGGCGCTCGTCGCGTGCGCCGTGCTGACGTGCCCGCTGGTGCCGGTTCTGGCCCAGCCGAACGACGATAAAAAGGGCGACAAGGCGCAGACGTTCCCCGCACCGCCGAAGGGGTTTGACACCCGCCGCGCCGGCACCGAGCGCGGCAAGTTGGACACGGTCGAGTACGATTCGGCAACGGTCGGGGCGAAGCGCAAGGCGCGGGTCTACACCCCGCCGGGTTACAGTAAGGAGAAGAAGTACCCGGTCCTGTACCTGCTCCACGGGATCGGCGGTGACGAGAACGAGTGGGGGCGCGGCGGGGCGCCCGATGTGATTCTCGATAACCTGTTCGCTGAGAAGAAGGTGGTGCCGATGGTCGTCGTCATGCCCAACGGCCGGGCGTCCAAAGACCTGACGGCGCGCGACCCGATCCCCAAACAGTCGCCGGCGTTCGCGGCGTTCGAGAAGGACCTGCTCACCGATCTGATCCCGTTCATCGAAAAGACCTATTCGGTCAAAGCGGACCGAGAGTCGCGCGCCCTTGCCGGCCTGTCGATGGGCGGTGGGCAGTCGCTCAACTTCGGCCTCGGTCACCTGGACACGTTCGCCTGGGTGGGCGGGTTCTCCTCGGCCCCCAACACCAAACCGCCCGCCAACCTCATCAAGGACCACACCGAGGCGACCAAGAAGTTAAAACTGCTATACATCGCGTGCGGCGACAAGGACGGCCTGTTCCGGATCAGCGAGAACGTCCACAAGATGCTGGACGAGAAGAAGGTGCCGCACGTCTACCGCGTGATCCCCGGCGGGCAGCACGACTTCAAGGTGTGGAAGAGCGACCTGTACCACTTCGCCCAGCTACTGTTCCGCGAACCAGCCCCGGAGAAGAAGTGAGAACGGAGCCGTCGTGTCCCGTTGGAGGTTGGTTCGCGGCTCGGAGCGTGCCCCGCGTGTCGGGTGCACTGCGCGAGGGCGCCCGACACGCGGCCATCACTTCCGGCACGTGTGACCGCGCTCTGCGAGCGGAGCCGGTTCCGGGCGCCCGCCAACGGGAAGCTCCTGGAGCGGATCGGATCGGCTCTCCATCTGCGCCCTCAGCCGCGCGGGCGGGCCGTTCCGCTACTTCTTCTGCACGTATGCGGAGCGGTCGCGGGTGAGGCGCGCGGTGTCCGCGGTCGACAGCACGAACACGTCCGACCGGCCCTTGTCGAGGACCCGCGCGTACCGCTGCTTCTCGTTCGTTCCGCCGACGGGGCCGCCGATCGCCAGCTCCCGCGTGGTCCCGTCCTTGAACGTCACCGCGAGCACCACTTCGGGCTTCTCCAGGCCGAAGAGCTTCGGGTCGCCGTTCTCGTCCACCGCGTACCGCTCGACCTGAAGCGCGGTCAGGCTCCCGAGCAGTTCCGTGACCGCCGGGGCGCTGATGAGGTCGGTGGGCGCGCCCGGGTCGGCCCACGCGGCCCCTTGCTTCTGGAGGGCGAACGTTTTGCCGCCGCGGGTGATTTCGATCCTCTCGGCCTGAAAGGCGTCCACGGTCCACGGCTTCCGGGCGCGGTACTCGGCCAGCACCTTCGCCGCCTGGTTGTTGCCGAGCAGGGCGACCATACCGTCCGGGCCGGCGCTCGCGTACACGCGCCCGTCCGGGGCCGCTTTGCCGATCTGCAGCGTGAGCACCACCTTGTCGCCGTTGGAAACGGTCCACGTCGCTTCCGGCTTGTCGAGGCCGAACGGCTTGAGGTCCGCGGGCTTCTCGGCGACCCAGTCGGCCGCGCGCAACTTGGCCAGTTCGTTTACGAAGTCGTCGAGCGCGCTCTGCTCCGCGGCGGCCATGAGCGGGGCCGTGACCTTCCAGGTGCCGCTCACCTTCTCGAAGGTGATTTTGCGGTCGCCGCGTTCGAGCTGGAGCTTGTCCGCATCCACGAACTTGGCCAGCGTGCGGTCTCGGAACGACACCGGGGGCGCGAGCAACTTGTTCGCGAGCGCCCCCGGTAGCACGCCCACGGCCGCGTCCGGAGCGGTCCCGTCCACGGCCGCGTACCGTTCGCCGGTCGGCTTCGCGGGATCGACGGGGCGCCCGATCCGCAACACCTTCTGCTCGGCCTTCTCGCCCACGGTGAGCGTGACCGACGCTTCCGCCGGTTCCAGCCCGTACTGCTTGAACACGTCGTCCTTCTTGCCGAACGCGACGATCTTATCGGCCCGCAGCTTGGCGAGCGTTTCGGCCAACTCGTCCACGAGCAGCGGGTCGGCTTTCTGCTTCGCCGGTTTCACGATGTCCCAGCCGACGCTCGGGCCGGGAACCAGCGTGAGTTCCTCTTTGCCCTTCACGCGGGTGAGTTCGGTGAGCGCGGCCGGGTCGAACCGGAACAGCGTGCGATCGGCGAATTCCAACTTGGTGCGGGTGAGGACCGGGACCGCGTTCGCCGGCACGACGCCGACCGCTTTACCGCCATCGACGCGCACGAACCGCCCGCCGCCCGGGGCCGCCTTGCCCAACTGAACCGTGTGCGTCTCGGGCTTCTCCCCGCCGAGCGCGATCGTGAACGTGACCTCCGGTTTGTCGAGGCCGTAGTCGGCCCATTTGATCGCGTCGCCGTAGGCGGCGAGCTTTTGGACCGGGAGCGGCGCGAACACGCGCGCCAGTTGCCCGGCGGCCACTTCATCGATGGCGAACGCAACCCCCTCGGCTTGCCACGCGCCGTTCGTGCCCTTGGTGAGGGTGATGGCGCTGTCGGGTTTGTCGCCGGCGACCTGGACCTTTGTGATCTGGGGCGAGTTGAGGAACAGCAACAGTTGATCGGGCAGGCTGAGCGGTTCCGTCCGCACGGCCGCGAGGTACGCTTCCGGAACCACGAACACCGGCGCGCTGGGCTCGTCGAGCTTCGCGTACCGGTCCGCGCCGGCGGGGGTGACACCCCCGATCACCACCGTTTTCGTGACGGCCTGTTCGGTGCCGCCGGCCTTCTCGGTGTACGCGAGCTTGACTTTCGCGAGCGGCTTGTCGAAGCCGTACTTGGCCTGATCCGGCGCCGCGAGCGCTTCGTATTTCGTTGCGTGCAGCGCGCCGAGCCCGGTCAGCATCGGTTGCGCGTTGAGGAACGGCACCGGTGCGGCGAACGGGCCGGACAGCTTCCAGTTCGTGCCGTCCTTTGCGAGCGCGAACGAGTCGGCGGGCACATCCAGGCGGGTGATCTCGGCGGCGGTCACTTGGTCCGGTGGCACCGACCACACCTGGAGCGGCAACAGCCCCACGGGACCGGCCGCGAGTGCGTCTGTGGTTGCGGTCGGGAGCCCGAACACGGCCCCGCCGTCGAGCCGGGCGAACACCTCGTCCTTTTTCCCGGGGCGCGCGGCGCCGACTTCGAGCTTGTAGTTGCGCTCGTCGTCGAACCGGAACTGCACGGTGAGCTTGGGCTTATCGAACCCGTACTCGGCCGGGTTCGCGCCCTTTTCGGCAACGAACTCGGTCGCCTGCAACCCGGTGAGTTGGTCCAGCAGGTTCGCTACGCGCGCCGGGTCGGTGTCCGAAACGATCGGTGTGCTGAGCTTCCACGCGCCGCTCGGGCTAACGTTCTCTTTCTTCAGCGCGAACCCGTTTTCGCCGGCGACGGTGATCGAAACGAGTTTGGCGTCGGCGGTGTCGAGCAACTTGCGCCCGCGGTACGCGACCGCCGGGCGCGCGAACAGCGCCGAGAGGCGCTCCGGGAAGAGTTTGGGCGCGAGCCACCCCGTGGCCTCGGGAGCGCCCGCGACCCGGTCCTCAATGCGCGCGATGCGCGGCCAGCCCGCGAGTTGCACCGGGAACTGCCCCTTGGCGAAGTCGGGCGCGCCGATGTGGAGCGTGTACACCCGCGCCGGCGCCTCGGGTTCGCCCTCAGGCCGGGGCGCGCGTGCGGTGACGGTCACCGTTATCGCGGTGGCCGGGTCGAGCCCGCTCTTTTGGGGATCGGCCTTGTAGAGGTCGGTTTCGACGTTCCCGCGGAAGCCCGCGAGTTTGGCAATCAGGTCCTCGACGCGGGCCGCGTCCGCGAGCAGCGGGTTCGGCTGCTGGGCGACCAGCCACCGGTCCTGTTTGTCTTCGTCCTTCGTCGCCTTCGCGGACCCCTTTTTGCGCGTGAGCGTGATCGGCGGCTTTCCGGGCACCGCCACGGTGACCGCTTGCACCTCGTCACGGGCGAACCGGGCGACGGCCGGATCGACCAGATCGCCAGCCGTCACGAACAGCCCGTTGAGCCTGTCCCCGTTGACGGTGAAGAGCTGCGGGTTGCCTTCAATTTGAGCGTACCGGTACTTCGTCGGCACCTTCTGAGGGAAGGTGCGCGGGGGGCCGCCCATCGGGTTGGGGACCGTGATTTGCTCCTCGCGCTCGACCACCTTCGCGGTGCCGCCGAACTTCACGGTGACGGTGCCGCCGCCCTTGAGCCGCACCCCGACCGACTCCTTCGACTTCTTGAGTTCCGCGCGCGGGTCGGGCACCGTTTCCGGGTGCAGGCGCGCCACGCTCGCAATGAACGGCTGCCCCGGAACCGGGAACAGTTGCGCGAGCGCGAACGGCTGCTCGGGCAGCGCCCCCTGCGCGGTGGGGACGAAGTCCTCGACCCACAGTTCCGGGACCGCGGTGAGCAACTTTTGGAGCTTCGACGGGTCGACGCGATCGCGCACCGGCGCGGCCACCTCCCAGGCGCCCGCGAGGCGCTCGGGTTGCACCACCGGTTCCGCGCCCTTTGTGGGTGCGCTGGGCTCGGGCGTCGGACCGACGCGCTTGAGGGTGAACCGGCCGTCCCAGAACCACGGCGTGAACCCGAGCGCCGAAACGCTCTTGCTGCTGACGCGGATCTCTTCGATGGCCTCCCCCGGGAGCGAGACGGTGACGGGCGGGCTCTCCTCGGGCGGTGCGCCCGGGGGGCCGAGGGCCGGGCCGCCCGCGACTTTGACGCGCTCCACGCTGGAGAACAGTTGCCGCCGGCGGTACGACTCCGCCGGGCGCCGCAGCACCGGCATCACATCGGGGCCGAGTTGCAGCACCTCCGCGGCGTCGTTGACGCGGACGTAGGCCGGGCGCGTGAACGCGGTGTCACCGGCCGGTTTCGGCTCGCCGAACGTGAGGGTGTAATCGGCGCCGTTCGCGGTCACCTTCACCACGAGCGGCTTCTGGTCGGCGGCGAGCCCGTAAGTTGTGAGGTCCGGGTCCGTGGGGAGCGCGAGCGGCCGGAACCGGGTGTGCGCGGTCGTGAGCGCCGCGACGAGTTCGTTCACCTCGGTGGTGCGGAGCGGCCAGTTCCCGGGCTGGGTCCACCCGGCCGAGCCCTTTTCGAGGACGAACGGTTCGCCCCCGACCGGTCGCACCTCGATGCGGGTGACCGTGTCGGGGGTGAGGTCGCGTTCGAGGGCCGCGAGCGCGGGCGAGTCGCTGACCGCCGGCCGGCGACCGAAGTTGGGCGCGATCTCGTCGCTCTTCCACAGCCACACGCCGGCGCACACCGCGAGGAGCACCAGGGGGATCGTCGATTTCCAGTTCATATTTGAAGTGATGAGTAATGGGTGATGAGTGATGAGGAAAGCCAGTCGGGGCTAGTTTGCTTCGTCGCGGCGGCGCTCCACGGAGAGGCGAAGGCCACCGATGATCCGGCCGGTTTCGCTGGCGAGTTGCATGAGGGCGCCGAACTCGGTTTGGTTCACGTAATGGGAGTCCAAAGCTGTGTACAGTTGCGACCGTAGCTCCGCGCAAGAGACTTTCGCAATGCAAAGGAACTGGTGGAACTCACCCGGCTTGCCGCGCTCGAAGCCTTCGGCAATGTTCGACATGACGGAGATGGCGGCGCGCCGAATCTGATCCCGTAAGGGGAAATCTCGGGCAAACGCTCCCTCTGATGTCACGCGGTACACAGCGGCACAAAGAGTTCGGGACTTTTGCCAGGCTATCAAGTCCTCGAACCCCCGGATCTCACCTCCCATCATTCACCTCGCTGTTCCTGCCTTTGTTCATCATCCATCACTCTGCTGATGCTCCTGCCTTTGCTCATCACTCATCACTCATCACATTTCTTATCGCATCCGGCGGCGCATCGTCGCGAGCAGCCCCATGTACGCCGCGACCAGCGGCAGCCCGACCAGGGTGCCGAGCCGCCACAGGCTCCGGGCCTGGTCGGACAGCGCCACCCGGGGGTACTGCCACGCGGGCACGTCCGCTTTGGGGAGCCGGTCCTCGCGCCCGGTGAGCCAGTTCACCGAGTGGAGCAGCAGCTTCTCTTGTGGCGGCTCCAGGCGCGGGCCGCTGAACAGGTGCCCGCTGCCGAACACCACGGTGCGCTGGTTCGGCCGGTCGAGCTTCTCCGCCGCGACCGACAGGCACGCGGCGAACGTGCCGTCCAGCGGGGCGAGCAGCGCCGCCGCGCCCTGCTCGCGCTCGTAGTCCTCGTTCACCCAGGCCGCCGGGATCTTGCCCTCGACGGCCACGCCGATCGGGAACGCGGCCTTGCGCTCCTCGGCGTGGGTGTCGCGCTTCGGGTCGTCGGCCGGGGTCGGGTCGTAGCGGGGCATGTAGGTGACGCGCCCGGCCTGGTCGGTCGTCAGGAACGGCTTCTCCTCGTTCCACGCGCTCGGCGCGGTGAACACGAACTCGCCGGCGAACGTGAGCCTCTCCTGCCACCCGCGGGCGAGGTACACCGGGCGGGGGGCGGACAGCTTGATGTCGAGGTGCTGCTCGACCGTGCGCGCGCTATGCAGGAGCGCAACGGCGATCGGGTTCGGGGCGACCCGCGCCCCGACCGGGGTGCTGCCGCCGAACACCAGCGGGGGGACGTCGCCCGTGCCGCCGCTGGCGAGCTGGCCGCCCGTGCGGGCCGCGGCCAGCGCCTTTCGCTCGGCGTCGAACAGGACCGTGTCGCGCCCGAGTTCGATGCCGCGGTCGGCGAGCAGCCGCTCGAACCCGTCGTCCGGGCCGGCAAACGGTCCGGTGCGGGTGGACGCCGAGCCGACGCACGCCAGGACCGGCTTGCCGGCCTTCATGAACGCCTTCACCACCTCCCTCTGCTTCTTGTCGAGCTGGTGCAGGGCCGGCGGCACGCCGCTGCGGAGCGGGGCGTCTGTCAGCGTGTGCCGCGGGACCACGAGCAGGTCCACGTCGGCCACGAGGCGGGTCAGCTTGGCCTTCACGTCGGCGATGCGGCGGTCCTGAACGGTGCGCTCGTCCGCTTGCGCGGCGCGCGCCTTGGCGTCGGCCTCGCGCTGTTCGGCTTCGGCCTCCTTCACCTGTTCTTCCGCGCGCCGGGCCTGGGCCGTGAGGCCCGCGAAGACGAGGGCCTTCAGCTCTTGCTCGTTGTCGGGGCTCACCGTCTGCCCGCGGGCGGCCCACTTGCGGAACGCGGCGAGCAGCTCGGTCCACTCCCGGAACTGGGTCACGCGGATCAGCGTGTTGTACAGCTCGACCCGGTCCCGCACGGGCAGCTTCTGCGCCTCCTCAATGTCCTTGCGCACCTGCCCGAGCAGCTTCACGTCGTCCTTGGCGGCCTGCACCGCGTCGCGTGCGGAATCGGCCTCCGCTTCGAGCCGCTCCAGCTTGCTCTCGTCGAGCGTGTACGCGGCGGGCTCCAGTTCCTTCGTGGCGTCGTCCCAGTTCTTCTTGAGCACCACGTCCACCACGTCGAACCCGTTGTCGGTGAGCGCCTGCCGCATCCCGGCGAGCGTGTACGGTTCGGTGTTCTTGCTCTTCGGGGCGGAGGTGGAGAGCCACTCGTGGACCACGCACACGGCGACCTTCGGGCGCCGCTCCTGCACCGTCAGGACGCGCCGGGCGAACGTGTCGATCCCCTGCGGCAAGAGGACCAGGTTCTCGGCGCCTTCGGTCTCCTTGCTCGCGGTCTTGTCGAGCTGCATGAACTCGTTGAACGAGAGCCGCTGCACGTGCTTGTTCGCGTGGAAGAAGATGCTGTTCTCGGGGGCGCCGTCGATGGCCGCCTTGAGTTCCGGCGCGTCCCGTGTGAGCTGCTCGAGCTGCTCCCCGTACCCGAACGCCTCGGAGTCGAGCACCACCACGTTGAACTGCGGGCCGAACTCGCGGAACTGGTCCACGAGGTCGCGCACCTTCTCGGTCACCTTCTCTTCGGCGGCTTTGGTGTACGAGTCGCGCTTCGGGGCGAGGGTGCCGAAGTTGTGCATCTGGAGCACGACGATGGTCGTCGGCGCGTTCGACCGCAGCCGCCCCAGTTCGGATTGTAG